>JBHJGY010000087.1:0-35232 GCA_050331335.1 Pikeienuella sp. | reverse complement strand
GCTGCACCCTGGAGCAGTTCGCCGAGATCATGAACGGGCTGGGCTTCCAGGGGGAGCGTGGCGAGCGGCCGAAAACCCCGCGGGCGCCGGCAAAACCAGAGCCGGCGCCCAAGGATGGGGCGGCCGCCGAGGGGGTGGCGCCCGAGACACCCGCGCCCGCCGAGGGGGGGGCGCGCGACGAGACAACTGTGAGCGCGCCCGTCCCTGCAACGGCGGCGCCCGGCGAGGCGGCCGTTCAACCGCCCGAAACCGCGGCGCAAACCGCGCCGGATCCTCAGGCGCCCGCAAACACGGCCCCCGAGCCCAATGGCGCAGCTGGCACCGCGCCGGCCGAAGCCGACAGCACAGGGGGCACCTCTCAAGAGCCGCCGGGTCATGGGGCAACGTCAGATGCGTTGACGGTTGCGGAGGATGGCACGGAGGCCAGCGCCTCGAACGCTCAGCCCACCGCCACAGAGCCGGCAGGCACAGAGGCATCAGGCACAGAGGCGTCAGGCACAGAGCCATCAGGCACAGAGGCATCCGCCACAGAGCCATCAGACCCAGCCCGCCCTGCGCAGGCGGGCGAGGCCGCGACCGTCGAGGCGACGGCGACGACCGAGACGGCGGCCACCCCCGCTCCTACGGCGGCCGAGACGTCGGAAACGGAGGTCTTTTACCTCTTCACCGTGAAGCCACGCCGGCCGGCCGGTGGCGCCGGGAAACGCCGTCGCGGTCCCCCGGGCGCGCAACCAGGGTCCGATGGACGGAGCGATGGCCGCGTCGAAGAACGCGCTGACGGCAACCGTCCCCCGCGCGGGGATCGGCCCGAGCGCGGTGACCGCTCCGGTCGCGGCGAGCGGAGCGACCGTCCCCCCAGGGGACCGCGGCAAGACCGCGCCGGCGACGGTGGAGGGCGCGACCGTCCCGACAGCCGTCCCCGCCGTGCCGATCAGGGGCAGCCGGCCCAAGGGCAAACCACCGAGCGAACCGGGAGCGATGGGTCGCCCCCACGCGCCGCGGAGGACGCACGCCCTGCGCGGCAGGGACAAGGCCCGCACGCCGGCAAACGCGCCGAGGGCGGCAATCGAGGTGGGCAGGCGCGTGGCGGGCTGGAGGCCGGTGCGGGTCCGCGGGGCGACGGGGCGAAAAACAAGGGCAAGGGCCGTGGCAAGGGCAAGCCGCCGCGCAACGAGGAGTGGCAGGACCGCCCGCCGCGTCAGAACCGCGAAGCGCGGGAGGAAAAGCCGATCGACCCCGATAGCCCCTTCGCGATTTTGCAGAAGCTAAAGAACCGCTGAGCCATGGCGGCTGACGGCGTTACGCGGCTGCGCGTTGACAAGTGGCTGTGGCATGCACGGTTCTTCAAGACCCGGGGGCTCGCCGCCGACTGCGCCGGCTCCGGACGCCTAAGGGTCAATGGACAGCGCTGCGAGAAACCGGCGCAACCCGTCGGTCCAGGTGATGTGCTGACCTTTGCCCAGGCCGGGCGGATTCGCGTCATCCGCGTCACTGCAATCGGCAACCGGCGGGGCCCTGCGAGCGAGGCGGCCACTCTTTTCGAGGACCTTGATCCCCCGCAAACCGCGCCCGCGGTTGAACATGACCGAGCGGAGAACGCGGTTGCAGGTCGGACACCGGCTTCCGACACCGACCCTGCGGCAGGCGCCGGGCGGCCCGATCGCCGCGCCCGTCGCGACATCACGAAGCTGCGGCGCTCCGTATCTTGATCTGCGGCCATACCATACATAAACCATCAGAAATGCGCGGTGACCGCAGCCCGTGGCCCTCAGCGAGGAGACAGCGATGACCTACGTCGTGACCGACAACTGCATCAAATGCAAATATACCGACTGCGTCGAGGTTTGCCCGGTCGATTGCTTTTTCGAGGGGGTGAACTTGCTCGTCATCCACCCTGACGAATGCATCGACTGCGGGGTGTGCGAGCCCGAATGCCCGGCCGACGCGATTCGTCCCGATACAGAAAGCGGCACCGAAACATGGGTCACTTTCAATCTCAAATATTCCGAAGCCTGGCCGAATATCACGCAGAAGAAAGAACCACTCCCCGAAGCTGAGAAATTTGATGGGGCCGAGGGGAAACTTGAAAAATACTTCTCAGAAGCGCCTGGCGAAGGCGACTGATCGGGCTCTCCGGTATCGACGAAGCGTCGATGCCGTGCCAAGATGATCAAACTCAATGAAAGCGGGCTGGAACTTTGAGCAGCTTTGTGTTACAAAACTGTTTCATATGACGTAATCACCTGGCTCGGCGAACGAATCGCTGGGCCGGCGAAGGAGCGACGAGGGCCACCAAACCGACACAAGCGCGCCGCGAGGCACGGTTGTTGCCGGCTTTTTGCGGCTCTCCGAGGGACTTGTACCGCTGGAGTGGAGAGACAATGGCGAAGAAAGACACGACCCGCGCGCAGTTCCGGCCTAACGACTACGTGGTGTACCCCGCCCACGGCGTTGGCCGGATCCTCTCGATTGAAGAGCAGGACATCGCTGGCACCCGTCTGGAGCTTTTTGTGATCTCGTTCGAGAAGGACAAGATGACCCTGCGGGTTCCGACCGCGAAGGCCACGGCCACCGGCATGCGCTCGCTTGCGACCCCCGACATCGTCGAGCGGGCCCTGGCGACCCTCAAGGGCCGCGCAAAGGTGAAGCGGGCGATGTGGTCCCGCCGCGCCCAGGAATACGAGCAGAAGATCAACTCCGGCGACCTCATCTCGATCGCCGAGGTGGTCCGCGACTTGCACCGAGCGGAGGATCAGCCCGAGCAATCCTACTCGGAGCGGCAGCTCTACGAGGCCGCGCTCGAGCGGTTGACCCGTGAACTCGCAGCCGTCGAGGATCTGGACGAGGGGGATGCCGCTGCGCGGGTCGAAACCGTGCTGACGGCGAAGGCCGCCTGATCGGCCGACACCGACACGCAGACGGATTCAGCGACCGAGGCCCGCGGACATTGCGCCGCGGGCCAATTTTTTCGCCCGCGGGATCGCCAGCACGAAGCGGCCGCCGGCGGCCCCCCTCAAGCGCCGAAGAAGCGGTCGAGAATGTCGCGATACAGCCGCGCAAGCCCGCGGATATCCGCAACCGGCACCCGCTCGTCGATTTGGTGCATCGTGTCGCCGACCAACCCGAATTCGAGCACGGGGCAATGCGCCCGGATGAAGCGCGCATCGGAAGTGCCGCCGCCCGTGGTCAGCGCAGGGCGCTCTAACAGCCGATCGGTTATCGCATCGAGCACAATATCGGAGAGCGGTCCGGGCGGGGTGAGGAAACTCTCCCCCGAAACCTTCCAGTCGATCTCTGCCGTGCACCCGGTCCCCTTGAGCACTTCCTCGATCTGTTGATCCGTCCAGATCTTGACGCTCTCAGAGCTGTGCAGGTCATTGAACCTAATGTTGAACCTGGCCCGACCCTCCGCCGGGATGACATTGGTCGCCGGATTGACCGCCTCGAGCGATGTCAGCGCAAGGGTCGACGCCTGGAAATGGGTGGACCCCATGTCGAGGGGTGTCGTGGCGAGCCGATCACAGACGGCTGCGAGCACTGGCAACGGATTGACCGCGCGCTCTGGATAGGCGGTGTGCCCCTGGCTTCCGAACACGGTGAGCTCAGCGCTCATCGAGCCGCGGCGCCCAATCTTAACCACATCGCCCAGCCGCGCAAACGAGGTTGGCTCGCCGACCAGACAGAAGTCGAGCCGCTCGCCCGCCGCCGTCATCCAGTCCAGGATCGCCAGAGTGCCGTCCTTGGCCACGCCTTCCTCATCCCCAGTGATCAGAAGCGCGACCGAGCCCTCCGGCGGCGCCAAGGATACGAGCGCCACAGCCGCCGCGACGAACGCCGCCACACCGGACTTCATGTCCGCCGCGCCGCGCCCCCAAATTTGGCCATCCGCCTCCGTCCCGCCGAAAGGGTCCGCCGCCCAGCTGGCGACATCGCCTGGCGGGACGACATCGGTGTGGCCGGCGAAGCCGAAGACGGGCGCCTCGGTGCCCCAGCGGGCGTAAAGATTGTCGATCCCGCCCCGCCGGATGCGGTGGCAGACAAAGCCCGCCCCACGGAGGATCTCCTCAAGCAAGCTCAGCGCGCCGCCCTCTTCCGGCGTCACGGAGGGGCAACGGATCAGCTCTTTGGTGAGCGCAACCGGATCGATCTCGGGCGCGTCGGACTTCTCGGTCATGGATCTCTCAGCGTTCGCGCCCGTCAGTTTCGGCGCTCTCGTCTTCTTCGTCGTTGAACGGGATCATCTGTGACACGATCACCGCATTCTCGTCGAGGGCCCGGCGGGCAAGGCTTAGATCGTCCTCGGAGAGCTCTTCGCCGGACGCGACGCGCTCGGCGACGCTGCCGTGGCTCTCAACAGAAAGGGGCGCGAGATCGGCCTGGCGCAACACCGCCACGGTCTCATCCACCGCGTGGCGCTCGGACCGGCCGGCGGCGAAACACAACAGCGCCGCCCCGTCACAATCCTCGGGCAAGCCGTCGCCCGAGCTCCGCCCGACCTCGACCATCAGGAGGAACACCCCGCCGAGATCGCCCCCGTCGGTTCCCGCGGCGGGTACCATCAGTCCCGCAGCAACTCGTTGATCGCAGTCTTGGCCCGGGTGCCTGCATCCACCCGCTTGACGATGACGGCACAGGGCATATGGGGCCCCGGCGATCCGTCCGGCAGCGGTTTGCCGGGCAACGTCCCGGGCAACACGACCGCGAAAGGCGGCACCTCGCCGCGGACGACCTCGCCGGTTTCCCGATCGATGATCGGGGTCGAGGCGCCCAGGAACACGCCCATTCCGATCACCGCGCCCTGGCGGACGATCACGCCCTCGACCAACTCGGACCGCGCGCCCACGAAGACGTCGTCCTCGACAATCACCGGCTGAGCCTGAAGCGGCTCCAGGACGCCCCCGATGCCAGTGCCGCCGGAGATGTGCACGTTCTTGCCGATCTGCGCGCAAGAACCCACGGTCGCCCAGGTGTCGATCATGGTTCCCTCGCCGACATGGGCGCCGACATTCACAAAGCAGGGCATGAGCACCACCCCGGGCGCGATGAAGGCCGAATACCGCACCACACAGGTCGGCACGGCGCGGAAACCGGCTTTGCGCCAGTCGTCCCCGCTCCAGCCCGCGAACTTTGAGGGAACCTTGTCCCACCAGTCGCTCTCGCCAGGTCCGTTAGAAATCGGCCCGCTCTCGGTGAGGCGGAAGGACAGCAGAACCGCCTTCTTGGCCCAATCGTTGACGACCCAGGTGCCGCCCTCATCGGGCGCGGCAACCCGGAGCTGCCCGCGATCCAGCTGCTGGAGCGCAAAGCCTACCGCATCGCGCGCTGGGCCCGCGGTTTCCGGCGTGATTGTGTCACGATGTTCCCAAGCGGCCTCGATGGCCTCCTTGATCCCCGACGGCTCCATCGGCGTACCCCCTGATTCTCTGATTTGCGAAGCGCGATCCATCTGTCTGATAGGCATGCCTGCGCAAGGTGGCAATCGCTGCTGACGGTCGCGGCCTACCGATCCAGCGTGAGAGCCACCAGAAGATTGCGCTGCGGGGGGTTGAAGTTGTCGTCCGAGACAATCCAAAGCGTGAGGCCATCCGGACCGCCGACAGCCGCGATACCCTCCATGTTGTCGATCCCGCTGAGCGCATCGAAGGCCGCCAGCTCGACCGCAGACCCCGCAACTGGCGTGCCGCCTTCACCGAGGAGATAGCGAAGCACCCGGATCGACACGCCTTCGGCCCGCGAGTAGTGGCGCTGGACGAGATAAAGGCGCCCGTCCGGCCCGATATCTGCAGCGGTCACATCGTGCTTGCTGCGTGCGGGCAAGACGCCCTGGATCCCTTGAGCGGGGCCAACCACCCAGAAGGGGAAGGCATCCCCGTCCCGCCCCTCGGCAATGGCGAGCAATCGACCGTCCGGGAGCGCCGCAAGCCCCTCAAGACCGGCATTCGACGGCAGCGCCCCGACGCCCATCAAGGTAAAGGCCTGGCCCAGCCGGCCCCCGCCCAGATGAAGCATCAGCCGGTGATCTTGCTCGAAGGAAACGACAAGTTGGCCCGCGAGCCTGGTGAGCCCCTCGGCATCCCACTCCTGGCGCCCTTCGAGCGGGCGGCCGTCTTCATGGCGCATGCGCGCGATCCGCGCGTCAGAGATCAGCTCTGGCGTTTCCGACTCGAGCCGGGCGGTGAGCCACCGGCCGCGATCGGTCACGGCCGTTAGCGCCGTGCCCTCGATGAGGAGCCCGGAGATACCGCCGAAATCCGGATCCGAGGCGGAGAGCACCCAGGCACCGAGCAGATCAACGCCCGGGCCGAAGCGCGCGGGACCGAGCAGGGTGGGCGTCGCGGTCAACGCAAGCGGGCGACCCTCGACAGTGGGCCCGGGCTCCTCAGCAACGGCGCAGGCCGCGAAGAGCGTGGCGGCGACGGCGACGGCACGGGTCACGGCAACTCGGATCATCGGCCAACGAGCCTCCGGCAGGCCTCAGGCAGATCACCGAGGGCAATGTTGCGGCCTCGAGGCGGGCCGGGCGTCGCGGGTTTCGGGGTGTAGGGCGCATCGGTGAACCACCAATCGAGACTCTGGCCACAGCCATCCCCGGGCGGCGGTGCGGCTTGATCGACACAGCCCCCAGCGCTGACCGGGCAGGACAGCCTCACATGGAAGTGGCTGTCATGGCCGTACCAGGGGCGGATTTTCCGGAGCCAGGTGCGATCACCGGTCGCATCCGAGCAGAGCCGGCGCTTGATGGCCGGATGCACGAAGATGCGCGCAACCGCAGGGTCCGATCCGGCGGCGCGCAGGATCGCCTGATGCTCCGATGTCCAGTTGCCGTTGGTGCGCATCGCATCGCGGTCCACAAGCAGGGTCGAGGAGATCTGCTCACGCCGCTTCAGGCTGATCGGCTCCGCACTGGGCTTGCGAAACCAGATATCGATATCGAGGCCGATCTGATGCGAAGCGTGGCCCGAGGTCATCGGCCCGCCCAGGGGCTGGGAGATGTCCCCGATGAAAAGCCGTGGCCAGCCGATCTGCTGCGCTTGCTTTGAGAGACGCTCCACAAAGGCGACCGCTGCCGGGTGTCCCCAATTTCGGTTGCGGCTGAGGCGCACCGCCTGCCAACCGGGCCCGGTCTCCGCAAGCCGCATGGCTCCGGCAATGCAGCCTCGCGCATAGGAGCCGTAAGGCGTCGGCGCGTCCGCACTCGCAACCGCCGCGCTGCCAAAAAGAGCCTTGGCCGGCTCCGCCGAGGCCGGCCCGACTGCCGCCAGCACGGCGAGAACAAAGCCCCCCGCGCGGCTCCCTCTTGCCAATCTGCCCATCGATCGCCTCCGGCTTGCTGCGCTCGGAGTATGACAAAGACGCACCGGATCTCAAAGCGGGACGATGGCGCTCAGGGATCCTCAAGCGGTTGTGCGCGGCGGATGACCAGTGGCGCAAGGAAGGCCTCGTCGATCGGAGCATCCAAGCGCACAGCCTTAGCACGGTCGAGGCTGCCGAGCTTACCGCGCCCGACCGTTACAGCGCCTTGGTTCGTCTTCGCCCGCAGTTCGATCTCGCTCAGCGCCTTCGCCGGAAGTTCGAGGAGTTCGCCATGGGCCAACCGGGAAAGGCGGCCCACCGAGTGGTCGCCCGCGGGGATCACCGCCTGGAGCGGCAGCTTGGTCTGCATGACTTCGGCCATCATGTGACGCGCCCAGGTGCCGCGCATCACGTCGGACCCCGCCCCCTGTGCGGCGATCAGGTCCCGCTTGAGGCTCTCGAGCACGGAAACGGGGACGACGAAATCGAGCCCAGCCCCGCGCTTGTCATCGTTCATATGAAAGTTGAGCTTGATGACGAAGACCTCGGCCTGGTCAGGTGCGATGCGGACCATGCCAGGCTGCTGCTCAAAGCGCGCCCGCGCCGCAACGCCAATCGCCGAGCGGCCGCAATGCTCGCGGATCGCATCATCGAAGCAGCGCGCCACGATGTCGACGAACCGACCGTAAATCGACAGGTCGATCGCAGTGAGAGAGCGGGAGAAATTCGATTCCTCGAACGAGCCGTCGCCGCCCAGGTATATGTCGAGCACCTTGCCGAGAAGCCGCGGATGCGCCTTGGTAAGGGCCATGCCCTGCTTGCCCGGAAACTGCAGCAGATAGATGGCGGAGGGCGCGAAGAGCCCGCGCAAATAGTCCCCATGCCGCGCGACCTCGAAGCCATAGACCGAGACGTCGATCCCCGGCCGCAGTTCCGCCCGCACCCGCGTCGCCCCGATGGAGGCGAAGGTGTGGCAGAGCGCATCCATCGGGGGGAATCCAGCCAGCCGCATCTTGGGCCCGCGCACCTTGCGCGCCAGGATCGCATAGGTCTTGGCATCGTCCTTCGCCATCGGGCCGGCTCCTTCTGCAGCACTGCCCGATTCTGCCGCGCAATCCTCGCCAATGCGTTAAGACCCGCGGCGGCAGGTGCCCGGACGCTCGCAATCGGGCCGACCGCGTCACCGATGTTCTGCAGGCGCCCCAGCTCTCACAGCGCCGCCGAGAGCACGGACGCGGCTCGCCAAAAGGCCGGCAGCACGTCTGAAATTAATAATCGATTATGCCTTTCCATTGAGCGCGAACTAGGCTCCTGCGGCTAAACCTGCGCCGGTTCGTTTAGCCGCAACGGAGGTTCCGCATGTCTAACAGCAGTGAAGCCAGGCCGATCATTGTAAAGAAAGTCAGCAAATCGGGCGGCGACGGCCATCACGGCGGTGCTTGGAAGGTGGCTTATGCGGATTTCGTGACCGCGATGATGGCGTTCTTTCTGCTCATGTGGCTGCTCAATGCGACCACGGAAAAGCAGCGCAAGGGAATTGCGGATTACTTCGACCCCTCCATCCCGCTCGCCCGGATCTCGGCCGGCGGAGCGCATATGTTGAGCGGCGATTCGGTGATGACCACGGAAGACCGCGCCGGCTCGGACGAGCCTCGGCCAGCCCGACAGAGCGCCGAGGAGCCGCCTAAAGCGCTCGCCCGCCCTGGAGAAGAGGCCCGAGCGCCGGCCGCCGACGACCCGGCCGCAGACGACGCCTGGCGCGCGGAGCAGCGCCGCCTGGAAGCCCTGGCGGACAGCCTGCGCGGCGCGGTCTCCGATGCCGGCGACGGGCTGGACCGACACTTTAAGATCTTCGTCACGCCCGAGGGGCTGATCTTGGAGATCGTCGATACCGGCGACGAGCCGCTCTTCGATCGGGGCTCGGCCGCGCCCTCCGAGAATCTTCGCCGGTTGGTCGAGGTCGTCGTTCCGGTGTTAAATCTCGCGACCAACAAGATCGCGGTGATCGGGCATACCGATGCGAGTCCGTTCCCGACCGACCCTTACGGCAACTGGGAGCTCTCGGCGGCCAGGGCAATCGCAGCACAGCGCCTGATCCGCGCCGCCGGAATGGACGAAGCCCGTTTTGCGCGGGTGTCCGGCCGGGCCGCGACGACGCCGCTCTCCGCCAACGACCTCGCCCCGGAAAACCGTCGGATCTCGGTCAAGCTGCTACGCGGCGCGCCGCGTTAGGCCGAGCTTAACGCCGTTCATCGAAGCTGCAGGCAACGCAAAGCGAAAAGGTGGCCCTATGAGTCTGTCCTCATCCCTCAACGCCGGTGTCGCCGGTCTGCTCGTCAATTCAACCAAGCTTGCGACGATCTCCGACAACATCGCAAACTCGGCGACGCCGGGATATCGGCGCGCGGATGTCGAGTTCGCCTCGTTGGTCACCGCGGATCCGCGCACGGCAATCTACACCGCCGCTGGCGTGCGCTCGATCTCCTACCGCGATGTCGAGACCTCCGGCTCGCTCGAGACCACTTCCAATCCAACCGATCTCGCCATCGCGGGCAACGGAATGCTGCCGGTGACCGATGCGGAGCGTCTCGAGCTGCCCGCCAACGAGCGCCCGTTTCTCATGACGCCGACGGGCTCTTTCCGCACCGACGCCAATGGTTTTCTCGTGACCCAGTCCGGGTTGGCGCTGTTGGGTTTCCCAACCGATTCGTCCGGCGGCCTCGTCGGCACCCCCGTGCGTGACGGGACGTCGAGCCTCGAACCCGTGCGTGTCTCGCCTTTCCTAACAGCCGCGCAACAAACCACGGATATCTCGCTTGGCGTCAACCTCCCCGCGCGCGAGACCGAGTTCACCCTTGCAGCCCCCGCCGTGCTCGAAAGCCCGATTCAGTATTTCGACAGTGTGGGCAGGGAGAAGACGCTCCGAATCGTCTACACCCCGGTGATCCCTGCCGCCGCGGGCGATCCGCCGACCAACCAATGGAACATCTCCTTTTTCGACAGCGCCGGCCCGGACCCCAACGCCCCCATCGCTTCGCTCGATCTGGTTTTCGATGACACCCAAGGCGGCGTTTTGCTCAATCCGGGCGGCGTGACGGAAGTCGACCTGACCGGCACTCCCGGCGAACCCGCGGGCTACAGTCCCGCAACCTTCGATCCGCTGACCGGCTTCTTGACGGTCCAGGCCTCGAATGGCGATGTGCCCATCCAGATGTTCATCGGGTCGCCCGAGCCTTCGATAAATGGTGGTCTGACCCAGCTCGATGCCGAGTTCGCGCCGACCAACATCATCAAGGACGGTGCGCCCGCTGGCACGCTCTCCTCGCTCGAGGTTGACGAGCGCGGCGTGCTGCTGGGCGTCTACGACACGGGACAACGTGTTGCGCTCTACCAAATTCCGATCGCCGATGTCCCTAATATGAACGGCCTCACCGCCTTCTCGAACCAGAGCTTCGGCCTCTCGCCGACCTCGGGCAACGTGTTCTTGCACGATGCGAATACAGGGCCCGTGGGCTCGATCGAAAGCTTCTCACTGCAGCAATCTACCGTCGATGTCGCCCGGGAACTCACGGATCTCATCTCGACCCAGCGCGCCTATTCATCGAACGCGACGGTTATCCAAACGGTCGACGAAATGCTTCAGGAGACCACCAACATCAAGCGCTGACGAGAGCTGAAGGAGGACCGCCATGTCCATCGCCAATGCGCTCAATAATGCGCTGTCCGGGCTGCGGGCCAACGGGCGGCAGGCGGATGTGACCGCCGGCAATCTGGCAAACGCGCTAACACCCGGATATGGGCGCCAAGAAGTCGACCTTGTCTCGGCCGTCTCTGGGGGCCAGGGCACCGGCGTCAAGGTGGCGGGCATCACCCGGGTGCTCGATATCGAACTCTCCTCGGCCCGGCGCATGGCCGATGGTGAGTTGGCTGATGCGACCGCCAAGGCAGATGCGCTTCGGAAACTCGAGACGGAGTTTGGATCACTCGGGGGCGTGCCAGGCCTCGCCGCTCGGCTCGCTTCGTTCGAAGGCGCGCTTAGGGACCTCGCAGAGACCCCTGAAAACGCCCCTGCTCAGGTCAGCGCGGCGGAAGCGGCCAGCGATTTGGCATTGGCGTTCAACGAGCTTAGCCGATCGTTGACCGATTTGCGCGCCGAAACGGACCGAGAGATCGGCCGCGTGGTGAGCGAGACAAACACCGCCCTCGAGCGCATCGCTCAGCTTAACCGGGACATCCAGCTTGGAGAGGCGACCGGGCGCAACAGCGCAGCACTGATCGATGCTCGGGAACGGGAGATCGACGTGGTCGCCCGTGCCGTGCCGATCCGTCGTTCGGAACGGGCAGACGGCGTCGTCGAGCTCACGACGCGGGAGGGCATCGGCCTGGTGGACATCCGGGCGTACCGGATCGACTATGCCGTAACGCCAGTCTATGCACCGGGTTTGTCCTATGATGGCGGGAGCGGACCGCTGTCCGGGCTGAGCCTTCGCGGCCTCGACATCACGCCCGGTGGACCTGGGCCGCAACAGGTTCGCGGCGGCGCCCTGGCGGGCCTCTTCTCGGTACGGGACGCAATCGCTCCTGAAGCCGAAGCGCAGTTCGACAGCTTGGCCGCGGATCTCATCACGCGTTTGGCCGATCCGGCTATCGACCCGACATTGGCGCCCGGAGACCCAGGCCTCTTCACGGATGGTGGTTCGGCCTTCGACCTCGCCAATATCGAGGGAATCGCGGGTCGAATCGGCCTGAACGCTGCCGTGGATCCACGGCAAGGCGGTGAGCCGGCGAAGCTCCGGGATGGCATCAATGCCGCGGCGCCTGGCCCCAGCGGCAACGACGATCTGGTCCGGGCAATGTCCGACGCCCTCTCGGCCAGTACCGACGCCGCGGCGCCACCGGCCACCCCCGGTTTGTCGGGAAACCTGTCGCTGGCCGAACGGCTTGACGGCGTTGCCGAATTGCTCGGTGGGGCGCGGGTCGTTGCCGAAGCTGCGCAAACGCGGGCCGGAGCAGGTCGCGAAGCGCTCGCCAACGAGGAAGCGACCGAATTGGGCGTCGATAGCGATCGCGAATTGTCCCGGCTGGTCGAGATCGAGCAGGCCTATGCCGCCAATGCACAGGTGATTCAGGTTGCAGCCCGAATGCTCGACGAGTTGCGGAGGATCCAGTGACAACGGCTGTTGGTTTTCCTCCGCAGCGCAGTGCTGCGATCCTGCGTGCACAACTCACCGAACTCCAAGAAACGGCTTCGCAACGCCGCGCGGAAGCCGTGACAGGTCGACTTGCCGATCCAACGGCCGCGCTCAACGGACGAGTTGGTGCCCCCCTCGCCATCGAGCGAGCACTTGGCGATATCGAGGGGTATCGACAGACAATTGCCCTTGCCACGACGCGGGCCGATACGGCGCAGGGCGTCATCGACCAGCTGCGCCAAATGCTCGACGACGTCACCAATCAAGCGGAGATCGCCCGGCAGTCGGGCAGCCAGAACGGGCTGGAGACGGCATCGGCTTTGGCCGCTGGCTTTCTGAATGGCGCGGTGTCAGGCCTCAATAGTCGAATAGCGGGGCGGAGCCTGTTCGCGGGCGACGCAGCAGACATGCCCGCGCTTGTCGATGCCGAAACGCTGCGCGCAGAGGTCGTGTCCGTGCTCCAAGCGGCACCCGACGCAGCAACGGCCGAAGCCGATCTGCGGGTTGCGTTCAACACGCCGGGAGGGCTCTTCGACACCACGCTCTATCTTGGCGGAAGCGGCGACGCGCCCAGCGCGGAGATCGCACGCGATGAGCGGGTAGATTATCAGGCCCGCGCGGATGAGCAAGTCTTCCGCGACTTCCTTCGCGGGATGGCGGTGCTGTCGGCAACTTACGACCCCGATGTCGCGCTCGCACCCGCGGATCGGGCGACACTTCTGGAAGGTGCTATTGCTGAGCTTCGCAACGTCGTCGACCCGCTGAACCGGATTGCCGCACGCATCGGCGCTGTCGAAGGGCGGATCGCGACCGTGTCGGCCCGGCACACAGCAGAGGAAACGGCCCTAACCCGTTCCTACAACGATCTGACCGGCGTCGACAGTCTCGTCGCCGCCACAGAGTTGCAGGCGATCGACTCCCAGCTCGAGGTTCTATTCCTGACAACGGCGCGATTCTCGCAGCTCTCTCTCGTAAATTTCCTTCGCTAACCGGACGGATCGAGATGCCGACCACGCTAAGATTGCTCGCGCTCTTGCTTCTCGTCCTGACCTTCGAGGCACAGGCCACGCCCCGCATCAAGGACTTGGTCGAGGTCGAGGGCGTGCGCGGGAATGATCTGGTGGGCTACGGCCTGGTTGTCGGCCTCGCCGGCACGGGAGATAGCATTCGAAACGCACCCTTTACCGAGGAGGCCCTCGCAAACCTACTGGAGCGACTGGGTGTCAATGTTTCTGGCGAGCGCTTCCGTCCGCAAAACGTGGCGGCGGTCATCGTGACCGCAACGCTGCCAGCCTTCGCCCGGGCGGGCAGCCGGATCGACATCATCGTCTCCGCGATCGGCGATGCGGACAGCCTGCTCGGCGGTACGCTGATCATGACCCCGCTCAACGCCGCCGACGGCGAGATCTACGCCGTCGCCCAAGGGCCGATCCTCGCGGGCGGTATCGCCGCTCAAGGCGACGCAGCGACGGCACAGATCGGTGTGCCGACCTCTGGGTCCGTTCCCGGGGGAGCCCGGATCGAGCGGGAACTCCCCTTCGTTTTCGGCGATCTTCAGCGCGTGCGCCTCGCCTTGAGGGAGCCTGACTTCACCACGGCAGCACGGATCGAGGCGGCAATCAATCGACACCTCGCTGCCGGCGTTGCCGAGATGGCGGATGGGGGAACGATACGTCTCGATCTTGGCGCAACACAGCTAAGTCCCGCCGCGCTCATGGCGCAAATCGAGAATCTGCCGGTCGCCCCGGCAAGTAAGGCGCGCGTTGTCATCGATCAGCGCTCGGGCACCATCGTTTTGGGTGCTGATGTGAAGATCAGTCGTGTCGCCGTCGCCCAGGGCAATCTTGCGATCCGCGTGCGCGAGACACCCCTTGCGGTTCAGCCAAACCCGTTCGCGGAAGGCGAGAGCCTCATCGTTCCCCGCACCGACATCGACATCGAGGAAAACGACCAGAACCGCCTCGCGCTGGTCGAAGGAAACGTCACGCTCGCGGACCTCGTAGATGGGTTGAACGCGCTGGGGGTGGGACCGCGGGACATGATCGACATCCTGAAGGCGATAAAGGCGGCGGGCGCCCTCCATGCCGACCTGGTTGTTCAGTAACCGCGAAGGGAATGTTCGTTTCTAACTGGATACCCGCAATAATCCTGTTGTGTCGATGGCGCTGAGCGCATCGGTGCCGGAGATCGCCATGGATTGCGCGGGATTGGTGTGATGCCAAGCGGGCTTCCCGACGGGGGTCGGACTCACCCGATGCTCTGCCTGCGCTCCTGGACGATCAGACGGTCGAAGTTGTCGGCGATGTTGGCAAGCGTGAGTTTTGCCTCGGCGCGGGAGAACCCGAGCGTGCGGAGGAATAGCCCGAAGCGGGCCTTCTGGTGAGCGAAGACCTGCTCCACCTCCGCGCGGATTGCCGATTTCTTCGCATTGGCCCGGGCAATGTTGCGGGGGCATCGGCTTGCCGCCCGGCTTGCGGCGGTGACTTCAGCGGGTCAGCATCCGCTGCGCCAGCCACGTCTTCTTGGCCCGTGAGCGGCAGGCGCTGTCGGCCCAGACCTCCGAGCCGGTTTTGTCCTGGCCGACCAGGTGCTTCAGTTGCCGGCCGTCGGCGGCGCAGGCCGGAGTGACGGCGCTTTCCCGGATGACGTCGCGAAGCGGCGCGCGCGGCGCGGGGAAACGCCGGTCTATGCTGATGTGCGATTGGGAGCCGAACACCGGCACCGCGATCATCGACGGGGGGCGCCATCCGGGGGCCACCGGATCTTGCCGCCGATCTTTAGCGTCCGAGCCGGGCGTTGGTGTCCTTCTAGGCGGCCTGGTGGGGCTCGTCGGGCCAGATCTCCGCGGCCGTCCTGCCCTCTGACCGCGGCCTTCTCGGCGGCGGTACTACGCTGTTTCGGCGCCGGCACGCGCGAGGCATCGAGGATCTGCCCGGCCATGGGCCCGGCCATGGGACCGTATCCCTGCCGTCTGGGCGAGGCGGTTCCTGAAGTGCCGGATGGTATTCTCGCCGGGCGTCGGCGCGCCGAGATCGAAGCCGAGAAACCGCATCCAGGACAGCCGGTCGCAGATCATGAACTCCATCCGCGCGTCGGAGAGGTTGCGATGCGGCTTCAGGATCATCGCCTCGGAGATCAAGACCGGATCGAGCGGGGCCCAGTCCCCCTTGCGAGCCGTCGCCATGGCCGAGCCCCTCGACCAGCCCGGGCCAATCACGCTGCGCGCGCATCCGTGCTGGAGGTGCTCGAAAACGACCGTCGCCTCGGGAACCTCGAGCGGATCGCCATACTTGTTCAGCCGCTCCAGATCCTCTGAGCGCCCGAACGAGCCCGTCGACCGCATCGTGATCTCTCTGTGCCTGAAGCTCTTCCAGTCAAGCCTAGCGCCTCAAGGCTCGAAGAGCGGATCCGGGATCTCCACGGCGTCCAATCCGAGGATGTTCCAGGTCGTCTCCATATGGGCGGGCAGGGGCGCCGCGAACCGGATTTCCCGGCCTGTCGCGGGGTGGGGAAAAGCGAGGCGCGCTGCGTGGAGGTGGAGCTTGCTGCTGACCGCCCCGCCCAGGCCCGAGCCCCAGCCCTCCCCTTCGTTAACTTGCCCGCGCCCCCCGTATTTCCCATCGCCCGCGATGGGGGTGCCAAGTGCCGCCATGTGAGCCCTAAGCTGGTGGGTCCGGCCAGTTACGGGCCGCAATGCCACCCAAGCGCATCTCCCACCGATCTGCTCGATCACCCGATAATCGGTTATGGCCGGCTTCGCACCCTCGGTATCGGCAACCTCATCGGGGTGAAGCGTGCGCATCTTTTCTCCCTCGCCGGCGCGACCGGCCTTCACCAAGCCGTATCGGATCGTGCCCATTGGAGGCGCGGGGCGCCCCGCCACCAGCGCGAAATAAATCTTCTCAACCGCACGCGACCGAAACAGCCGCGCCAGGGCCTCTGCCGCAGCGCCGGTGCGCGCGAGAACCAAAAGCCCAGAGGTGTCTTTGTCGAGGCGGTGCACCAGGCGCGGCGGGTCTTCTCGGTCGAATGTCAGGGCGGCAAGCAGACCGGCTATGTGGCGCCGCTGCCCGCTTCCCCCCTGAACGGCCAAACCGGCGGGCTTATTCAAGACGAGGAGGTGGGCGTCGCGGAACAGGACCGCAGCACGCAGCATCTTCGCATCCGCCGCGTCATAAGGCTCCGTCGGACCCACGGACGGCGACGCAGCGGCGGCATCGCCCAATGGCGGCAGTCGCACCACCTGCCCTGGCATGACCCGCGTCGCGGCGCGAACCCGCCCGCCATCGACCCGGATCTCGCCGCGCCGACAGAGCTTCTCGATCCGAGCCTGGGTCAGGTTGGGGACATGACGCTTCAACCACCGGTCTAGCCGCTGTTCGGCATCGTCCGCACCGATCACCAAATGCTGAACGCCCTGCATGGATCAGACGCCCCGAAGCGTCCGTCCGATGAGAAGCCCGATCGCCAGCGCCGATACCGAAAGCGCGACCGAGGCCGTCCCATACCCGATCGCAGAAACCGGATGCCCCCGCTCGATCAGCGCAACGAGATCCAGCGAGAATGCGGAGAAGGTGGTGAACCCACCGAGCAGCCCCGACAGAAGGAATGCGGCCGATCGGCTTCCGGCAAGTCCCCCACGCTCGAGCAGCAGGGCTGCCAGGATGCCCATGGCGAATGAGCCGAGGATGTTCACCGCGAGTGTTCCCCAGGGGAAGCCAGGCGCCACGCGACCGACCCAAGCAATGAGGAGAAACCGCAGGCTTGCGCCCAGTGCCCCCCCTATCGCCACGCAGACTACGGTGCCGGGCAGGGCAATCACCCGCCGCGCTCCCGCTTCAGTCGGGCAAAGTAGGCGAGCCGGCGCGCCAACTCCCGCTCAAATCCCCGCTCCACCGGTTGATAGAGGCTTTGCTCGGCCATTCCTTCCGGCAGATAGTTTTGGCCTGAGAAGCCGTCCGCTGCATCGTGATCATAGATGTAGCCGGCGCTACGCCCGAGCCGCTTCATTAAGCTGGTGGGCGCGTTCAAGATATGGTCTGGCGGCGGTGTCGAGCCGGTCTTTGCGGCCAGCTCCCGCGCTTTGCCATAAGCCCTGTAGGCAGCGTTCGACTTCGGAGCAAGCGATAGATAGAGACACGCCTCCGCCAGCGCCAACTCGCCTTCCGGGCTGCCCAGGCGCTCGAAGGTCTGCCACGCCGCGAGGCAAACAGACTGCGCCTCCGGATCGGCCAAGCCCACATCTTCGATCGCCATGCGCAACAACCGTCGGGCGAGATAGGCCGGATCCTCCCCGCCCTCCAGCATCCGCGCCAACCAATAGAGCGCCGCATCCGGATCCGAGCCGCGAACCGCTTTATGCAGCGCCGAGATAAGCCCGTAATGCGCATCGCCAGCCCGATCATAGACCGGCGCCCTGCGCGTGAGCCGCCCGGCAAGTGCCGCTGCATCATGGGGCCCGGGACCGAGCCGGATCACCTGCTCGACAAGATTGAGAAGCGCCCGCCCATCGCCATCGGCCATCGCAATGAGCGCCCCGCGCCCATCCTCGCTCAACGACAGCTCAGCCACCAGCGCCTCGGCCCGCGCCAGAATTCGACCGAGCGCATCTGACCCCAATCGCGCGAGCGGCATAACCTCCGCCCGCGACAGAAGCGCAGCGTTTAGCGCGAAAGAGGGGTTCTCGGTGGTCGCACCGATGAGAACAACCGCACCTCGCTCCATGTAGGGCAAGAAACTGTCCTGTTGCGCCTTGTTGAAGCGGTGGATCTCGTCGACGAAGAGCACGGTGCCACCGCCTTGGGCGTGCCGCTGTTCGGCTCCCTCAAAAATGCGGCGAAGCTCGGCGACACCGGTGAAGATGGCCGAAATCTGAACGAAGCGCTGGCTTGTCGCCTCCGCGAGCAGCCGGGCAATCGTGGTTTTGCCAACGCCGGGTGGCCCCCAAAGGATCATCGACGCGAGGCGGCCCGCCGCAATCATCGCGCCGATCGGCCCGTCCGGCCCCAGCAGCGCATCCTGCCCAATCACCTCCTCGAGCCGCGTTGGGCGCAACAGATCTGCGAGCGGCCGGGGCCCCTCCGCCGATCCAGGCACCACCTGTTCGAAGAGATCCGGCATCAGCCGCCGATCACCAGCTGCCCGCGCCGGCCCCGCCGTTCGATCTCGAACACCGCCCGCCCCCGCACGGAGCCAAGCGCATCGACGAAATCCGCCACTGTGCGCACCGGACGGCCGTCGATCTCGCGCACCACGTCGCCCCCTCGAAAGCCGCGGCGCCGGGCCAAGTCTTGCGACGACACGACGAGCACCCCGCGGGAGGCGACCGGCAGCCCAGCCTCCTCGATGACGGCGGGATTGATCGTCTCGAGCACGAGCCCGCGGAGCGCGCCCCGCCTGATCTCTAGACGGTCGCGTGCGGGCACTTCCGGCGGCGGCGCCAGCCGAACAGCGGCCCGGCGCTCCCGACCATCCTGCAGATAGGTAATTTCCGCACGCCGCCCCGTGCCAAGCGTGTCGGCCCTGAACCTCAGTTCGGACACGCTGTCCACCCGCTGCCCGCCGAGACTGGTCAACACATCGCCGGGCTCGACGCCGGCCGCTCCGAGCGGGCTCGCCGGGTGCAGCGCATCGAGGAGGACGCCACGCGGCTGCTCCAACCCGAGCGCCTCGGCCAACTCGCCGGTGACCGTCTGGCCATCGAAGCCGAGCCACGGCCGTTCGAGCGCGATCTCGCCGCCCCGCGCCGCCTCGACCACCCGTGCGACCAGATTGGCTGGCACGGCAAACCCGATCCCGTTGGACCCGCCGGAGCGCGATAGAATGGCGGTGTTAATGCCAACCAGTCGGCCCCGCATATCGACCAACGCACCGCCGGAATTGCCCGGATTGATCGCCGCATCGGTCTGGATGAAGTAGCCGTCGCGCAGCCGCCGCTGTTCCCCACCGCGCGCCAAACCGGAGACAATTCCAGAGGTGACCGTTTGACCAACGCCGAACGGGTTGCCAATTGCGAGCACCAAATCGCCGACCTCGAGCGTGTCGCTGTCGCGCAGGTCGAGCGCCGGGAGATCCTCGGCCTCCGCCAGCGCGAGCACGGCCAGATCCGAGGGCTCGTCGGCAAAGATCACCTCGGCATCGAATTCTCGCTTATCCGCGAGGACAACCGTGATTTCATCGGCGCCGGCGACAACGTGGTGGTTCGAGACAACGATGCCCTGCGGGTCCAGGATCACGCCGGAACCGAGGGAGTTCTCGATGCGGCGCCCGCCCGGGAAGTCGCGGAACGCATCGCCGAAAAACTCCCGAAAAAACGGGTCGTTGGCGAAGGGAGAGATCGGGCGCTCGACGACTTTTTTGGTGTAGATGTTGACCACGGCAGGCGCGGCTCGGCGCACCACCGGCGCAAAGCTCAGCGCAATCTCTGCGCGGCTTTCTGGCACCGCGGGTGTCTGTGCCACGCGAGCGGGTCGTGCGGCCTGCTCGAGCCGGACGATGGGAACCGGCTCGGCACAGGCGGCGAGAGCTAGGCAGGCGACAACGCAAAGGCTGGCAGGGCGGCGCATGTGTCTCCGGCTCCGGACGGCTTACGGATAACTTAAGCCACGAGGCGCGCCTCCGAAACCCCGCTCACTCTTCCTCGGCTTCCTCAGCGGCGAGGCGCTCGCGATCGGCCTTACCCTTCGCCTCCAGATCCCGCTCGACAAACTCGATAAAGGCCATTGGCGCCATATCGCCATAGCGGAAGCCGGCCTTCAGAACCCGGCAATAGCCCCCGGGGCGCTCGCCGTAGCGCGGGCCGAGCACCTCGAAGAGCTTCTTCACGGGGGCGTCATGGCGCAGTTGAGAGAGGGCCAGGCGCCGGGCATGCAGGTCCCCCCGCTTGGCGAGCGTCACGAGCTTCTCCACATACGGGCGGAGCTCTTTCGCCTTTGGCAGGGTCGTCTTGATCTGCTCGTGTTCGATCAACGAGCAGGCCATATTAGCGAGCATCGCTTTACGGTGCTCATGTGTTCGGTTGAGCTTGCGGTATCCGTTGGCGTGGCGCATCTCGATCTCCGTTTACGGGGTTTATACTTTGTAGTTGGGAGGCATCCAGCCTCCAATTTCGGCGTTGTTTTAGAGATGATCCTCGAACTTTTTCGCAAGATCCTCAATGTTTTCAGGAGGCCATTCGGGAACGTCCATCCCGAGATGGAGGCCCATGGTCGTGAGCACCTCCTTGATCTCGTTGAGCGATTTGCGCCCGAAATTCGGCGTGCGCAACATCTCGGCCTCAGTCTTCTGGATCAAATCGCCAATATAGACGATATTGTCGTTTTTGAGACAGTTTGCGGATCGGACCGAGAGTTCCAGCTCGTCGACCTTCTTGAGCAGGAGCGGATTGAATTCGAGGTCGGAATCTTCCTCGACGCGACCAGCAGCCTGCGGCTCCTCGAAATTGATGAAGGTTTGGAGCTGGTCCTGGAGGATCCGCGCGGCATAGGCGAGGGCGTCATCGGGCGAAAGCGAGCCGTCGGTCTCCACCGTGATCGACAATTTGTCGTAGTCGAGCACTTGGCCCTCGCGCGTGGGCTCCACCTTGTAGGAGACCTTCTTGACCGGTGAGTAGAGCGCATCGATCGGGATATAGCCGATTGGGGCATCTTCGGGACGGTTTTTGTCAGCCGCCACATAGCCCTTGCCCAAGCCGACGGTCAGCTCTGCGTGGAAGCTCGCGCCTTCGTCGAGATGGCAAATCACATGCGACTTGTTGATGACGCCGACGCCTGCGATCTCGACAATATCGCCGGCGGTCACAACCCCTGGACCTTTTGCGGTCAGCTGAAGGCGCTTGGGCCCATCGCCATCCATCCGCAGGGCGACGCCCTTGAGGTTGAGCACGATGTCGGTCACATCCTCGCGCACACCGGAGACGGAAGAGAATTCGTGCAGCACCCCGTCGATCTGCACGGCGGTGATCGCAGCGCCCTGCAGCGACGAGAGCAGCACCCGGCGTAGCGCATTGCCGAGCGTCAGGCCGAAGCCGCGCTCCAAGGGCTCGGCCACGGCGGTTGCGACGCGGCGCGGATCACGGCCTGGGACGATCTCCAGACCGCGGGGCTTGATCAGTTCCTGCCAATTCTTGTGGATCATATGACGGCCCTCCATGCCAGTCGCGGGCTCGACCCTTGGCCCACGACACCCGAGGAAATGCGCAAGGGCCCGCCGCGGCGCGGCAGGCCCGGCACAGCCTTTGATCGGTTCAGACGCGGCGGCGCTTTGGCGGGCGGCAGCCGTTGTGCGCGATTGGCGTGACGTCCCGGATCGCGGTGACCTGGAAGCCAACGGCTTGCAAGGCGCGCAGCGCCGATTCGCGCCCAGAGCCCGGCCCCTGCACCTCGACCTCTAGGGTCTTCATGCCGTGCTCCTGGGCCTTCCGGCCAGCATCTTCGGCAGCCACCTGCGCAGCATAGGGCGTCGATTTGCGCGAGCCCTTGAAACCCATGGCACCAGCCGAAGACCACGAGATCGCGTTGCCCTGAGCGTCCGAGATTGTGATCATGGTGTTATTGAAAGACGAATTCACGTGCGCCACGCCGGCCGTGATGTTCTTCGAAACCTTCTTGCGGGTGGTCGCCCGCTTGTCGCGCGCCATTGGAACCTCTTATTTCTTCTTGCCGGCGATCGGCTTAGCGGGACCCTTGCGGGTGCGGGCATTTGTGTGGGTGCGTTGGCCACGAACCGGAAGGCCGCGGCGGTGGCGCAAGCCCCGATAACAGCCGAGATCCATCAGCCGCTTGATATCGACGCCGCGCTCACGGCGCAGGTCGCCCTCAACGGTCAAGTTCGCGTCGACATATTCGCGGATCGCAAGCACCTCCGCGTCAGACAACTCGTTGACCCGCCGCTCCGACGCGATCTTGAGGTCCTCGCAGATCTTGTTCGCGGTCGTATGACCGATCCCGTGCACGTAAGTCAGGGCGATCGGCACCCGTTTTCCCGTCGGAATGTTAACGCCAGCGATGCGCGCCACCTGTCTCTCCGTCTTGTTCCGTCCCGTCACCTCAGACGGGATAAGGCCGACGCGCACCCGCCCCGGCCAGCCTAAAACGTCAAAAGAGATGATCGCCCCGCGCGGCTGCGGGCCGGGACCACCCCCATGAGAAGCGCGTAATATATCGATGAGGCGGCGGGACGCAACCCCAACAGGCGCAACTTTCGAGCAAATCCCCGGTCTAGCCGATCGCCTGCTTAATCGCCGCGTAGACCTCTTCGATCTCCGCCATGCCGTCAACGCGTTTCAGCTTGCCTGCCGCTTGGTAATGCGAAATGAGCGGTGCGGTCTCGCTGTGATAGGCAACAAGCCGTGCGCGGACCGTCTCGGCGTTATCATCCGGCCGGCGCTTGAACTCGGTTGAGCCGCATCTGTCGCAGACGCCCTCGATCGCGGGTTTTTTATGGCGGTCGTGATACCCCTCACCGCAATTGGCGCAGGTGTAGCGGCCCGCCACCCGATCGACGAGAAGCTCGTCGTCGACATCCATGGAGATCGCCGCATCGAGGGTCATGCCCTTCTCGCCGAGGAGCCCATCCAGCGCTTCGGCCTGGGCAGCGGTGCGCGGAAAGCCGTCGAAGATCACCCCGCTCGCGACATCGGGCTCGTCGAGCCGGCCCGAAACGCAGCCAATAACGATCTCATCGGAGACCAACTGACCCGCCGCCATGACCGCCTTCGCCTTCTGGCCGACCTCAGAGCCCGCCGCAACGGCCGCGCGCAGCATGTCGCCCGTCGAAAGCTGCACCATCCCCTCGCGGTCGACCAACATGCGCGCCTGCGTGCCTTTCCCGGCCCCCGGCGGCCCGAGCAAAATGATGTTCATGGCGGGTCCCTCCCAGTCGTCTTCTTGCCGTCTCATTGGACGGAAACCGTGTGCAAGCTTACGCCTTCTTCGGTCCAGAGCGCTTCTTGCCGCGGAGCTTAGATTTCTCGATCAGACCTTGATATTGATGTGCCATTAGGTGGCTTTGGATCTGAGTCATCGTGTCCATGGTTACCGAGACGACGATGAGCAGCGATGTCCCACCGAAGTAGAACGGCACGCCGACCTCGGCGATCAACAGCTCCGGCAACAAGCAGACGATCACGAGATAAATCGCGCCGATCACCGACAGCCGCGTCAACACATAGTCGAGATACTCCGCCGTCTTTTTGCCAGGCCGAATCCCCGGAACAAACCCACCGTGCTTCTTCAGGTTGTCCGCGACGTCTTCGGGGTTAAACACCACGGCCGTGTAGAAGAACACGAAGAAGACGATCAAGGCGGAGAACAACACCAAGAACAGCGGCTGACCATGGCCGAGCAACGCCGCAACCGAGCCGAGCCAGCCGGCATCGCCATCGCCAGCCGAAAAACTCGCCACTGTCGTCGGCAAAAGCAGAAGCGACGAGGCAAAAATCGGTGGGATCACGCCGGCGGTGTTAATCTTAAGCGGCAGGAATTGGTTCTCGCCGCCATACATCTTCTGACCCACCTGACGCTTCGGATATTGGATCAAAATCCGACGCTGAGCCCGCTCCACGTAAACCACGCCATAGATCACGGCCACCGCCATGATCATGATGCCGATGATGATGAAGGTGGACAGCTGCCCGGTCCGCCCGAGCTCGAAGAACTGCGCGAGCGCCGAGGGCAACTCGGCCACAATCCCCACGAAGATGATGAGCGAAATCCCGTTGCCCACTCCGCGGGCCGTGATCTGCTCGCCGAGCCACATCAGGAACATCACGCCGCCCACCAGCGTGATCACCGCAGAGGCTTGGAAAAACGCACCTGGCGTCACCGCCAGCCCCTGGCTCTCTAGCCCGATTGCCAGCCCGTAGGCTTGAACGGTGGCAAGCAGAACTGTCCCGTAGCGGGTGTACTGGTTGATCTTCTTGCGCCCCTGTTCACCCTCTTTTTTGAGCTTCTCGAGCTCGGGCACCATGGACGTCGCGAGCTGCATGATGATCGACGCGGAGATGTAGGGCATGATCCCGAGCGCAAAGATCGCCATCCGCTGGACGGCACCGCCGGTGAACATGTTGAAGACGCCGATGATCCCGCCCTGCGTCTGTTCGATAAAGGCCTGGAGTTGGATCGTGTCGATCCCTGGCAGCGGGATGAATGTCCCGGCCCGGTAGACGCAAAGCAACGCCAGGGTGAACAAGAGCCGATGCTGCAGATCCTTCGCCTTGCCGAACGAGCCAAGGCTGATATTCGCGGCCATTTGGTCGGCGCTCGACGCCATGGCGGTCCTCCTCTGGTTGGGCGGGGGGCCCCGCCCTCCTCACATCGGACGGCGCGCGACTTGGGTCAAGCCTCTGCGCCAGCCTCCGCAACGGCACTCTCATCCGAGACTGCCGCAACCGTCAGCGAACCGCCCTTGGCCCCGACTGCCTCGACGGCCGATCGGCTCGCCCCGGTGACCTGGATCGTCAAACCCTCGGAGGTGATCTCACCTGAGCCGAGGATGCGAATGCCGTCCTTGCGCCGCCTTACGAGCCCTGAGCCGATCAGCGCCGCCTCGTCGATCGGCTTGCTCGGGTCGAGCTTGCCGGCGTCGATAAATTGCTGGATGTCGCCCAGGTTGATGACAGCGAAGATCTTCCGGAAGGGATTGTTGAAGCCGCGTTTCGGCAGGCGCCGGTGGATCGGCATCTGGCCGCCCTCGAAGCCCTTCACCGTCGCGCCCGAGCGCGAGGTGTAGCCTTTGATGCCGCGCCCGCCCATTTTGCCCTTGCCCGATCCAGGCCCGCGCGCGATGCGCTTTTTCTTCTTTGCCGCGCCCGGATTGTCGCGCAGATCAGTCAGTTTCATTGTCGCTTCTCCTTTCGCCGGATTCGACCCCCGAAGCGATGTGGGGTCGACCACGGCCTAACTATCCGCAAAAGGCAACCCTTCGCGGCGGGTCCGACGGACCATCGCAGGCCCCTAGCTTTTCAGAGATCTTTGCGCAAGGCATTCGGATACTGTTTCTACCGTTTTCCGGGGGGGCTTCGTGATACGCGGCGTCTGCCTCATCTTGCACTCGCACGAAGAGTGTTGGCGCCCGCACCGCAGAATTGGCCGCAGGACGAGACATCGCGTTCGAGCCCATCAAGGTCCGACGTCAATGACCTGCCGTGCCGGACGGCCGCGGCACAGCTCGGCGCTTTGGGTTTCCCACGCCCGGACCAACTCGGCCAGGAGAAGCGTGCCGACCACAATCGACGCGCGCCTCAGGGCTGGAGTGCCAACCGAAGTGGCCCGATGCATGTAACCGCGGGCTGCCCGGTGCCAGATCTCGCCAAACACAAGCCAGTTTCCGGCGGAGAGCCGCCGTTACCCTCCACGTGCCGACGCGATCGACGGGCATCCCGCAGCGATGACCAATCTGGACCCGAGCTCTACCGCTGCAACGCGCTGGCTCTATGCCCTATCCCCGCCGGGTTTCCGGCGGCGGTTTCGGCACCTTGCGCCGGCGGCTCACGCAACGCCGCCGGACCTAAACGAGAGCGCTCAGCCGCGCTCTTCGATAATCTTAACGAGATGCGGGATGGAGGCGACCATGCCGCGAACCGAAGGCGTGTCCTCGAGCTCCCGCGTGCGGTGCATTTTGTTGAGCCCCAGCCCGATCAGGGTTTGCCGCTGCACGGCCGGGCGCCGGATCGGCGAGCCGATCTGCTTGACGACGATGGTCTTTTTCACCTCGGTCATCTCACGCCTCCGCCTGCTCTCCGGCCGGGACCTCAACCGCAGGGTCTGGGGTCTCGACGCGCACTTCATCGCGCGCCGGCAGGATATCTGCCACCTTCTTGCCTCGGCGCGACGCCACTTGCCGCGGCGACTGCGTACGCGCCAAGCCGTCGAAGGTGGCGCGGATCATGTTGTAGGGGTTCTGGCTGCCGGTCGATTTCGCGACCACATCCTGGATCCCCAGCATCTCGAACACCGCGCGGCAAGGTCCACCAGCGATGATGCCGGTTCCTTGAGGGGCCGTGCGCATCACCACCTTACCCGCGCCGTGCCGGCCCAGAATGTCGTGATGCAGTGTTCGCCCCTCACGCAGGGGCACACGGATCATCGTGCGCTTAGCCTCCTCGGTGGCCTTGCGGATCGCCTCCGGGACCTCCTTGGCCTTGCCGGAGCCGAAGCCCACACGGCCGTTCTGGTCGCCCACCACCACGAGTGCCGCAAAACCGAAGCGCTTCCCGCCCTTCACCGTTTTCGACACCCGGTTGATCGCCACGAGGCGGTCGGCGAATTCCGGCTCGCCGTCGTCCCGGCGATCGCGATCGCGGTCACGACCACGGCCGCCTCCGTCACGTTCTGCCATCTTCGCCTCCTCAGAACCTCAAGCCGCCCTCGCGCGCCGCATCCGCGAGCGCTTTGAGCTTGCCGTGATAGAGAAACCCGCCGCGGTCGAAGAACACCTCGTCGACACCCAAGGCCTTTGCCCGTTCGGCGATCGCGACGCCCACTTTGGCCGCCGCTTCGCAATTGTTGCGCCCGACCACGCCAAGCGCAGGCTCAAGTGTCGAAGCCGCCGCCAGGGTCCGCCCCGCCACGTCATCGATCAGCTGGACGCTGATGTTTTTCGACGAGCGGTGCACCGACAGCCGCACCCGCCCCCGCGCCATCTTTTTCAGCTTGTTGCGCACGCGCAGTCGGCGGCGCTGAAACAGCTCTCTCTTTGTCGCCATTGCTCCGTGCCCTTACTTCTTCTTGCCTTCCTTGCGGAAGACGAACTCACCTTTGTAGTGGATGCCTTTGCCCTTGTAGGGCTCCGGCCGACGCCACTCGCGGATCTTCGCGGCCGTCTCGCCGACGACCTGCTGGTCAATGCCCTGGATCTCGATCTCGGTCGGCTTGGCACATTTGATCTCGATACCTTCCGGGATCGGGAACTCGACATCGTGGGAGTAGCCCAGCGCCATCTTGAGTATCTTGCCCTGGACTTGCGCGCGGTAACCGACGCCTTTCAGCTCCAGCTCCTTTTTGAAGCCCTCCGTCACCCCCTTCGCCAGATTGGCAATCTGGCTGCGGGTCATGCCCCACATCTGCCGAGCCCGTTTGGCGTCCCTCGCCGGAGTGACCGTGATCGCGTTGTCCTCGAGCTTGAGTTCGACATCGGAGCCCGCGGTGAAGCTGCGCGTGCCTTTCGGCCCTTTACAGTGCACCGTCTTGCCCTCGATCTTGAACTCGACCCCCTTTGGCGCAGGGACCGGTTTCTTTCCAATTCGTGACATCGGCCCCCTCCTTAGAACACCTGGCAAAGCACTTCGCCGCCGACATTCTCGGCGCGGGCCTGCGCATCCGACATCACGCCCCGGGGCGTGGACATGATCGTGACACCGAGGCCGTTCCGAACCTGGGGCATCTCCTTCACGCCCGAATAGTAGCGCCGGCCCGGGGTCGAAACGCGCTTCAACTCGCGGATCACCGGGCGCCCGTCGAAGTACTTCAGGCTGATCTCAACCTCTGGCTTGTGATCGCCTTGGTCGATCACCTCATAGCCGCGGATGAAGCCCTCATTACGCAGCACATCGAGCACGCGAAGGCGCAGCTTCGAGCTGGGCGAGCGCACGGTCGAGCGCCGGCGCATCTGGGCGTTGCGAATGCGGGTGAGCATGTCGCCGAGCGGATCGTTCACGGACATATCGCCTCCCTCACCAGCTCGATTTTACCATGCCCGGGATCTCGCCACGGGAGGCGAGGTCGCGCAGCGCAATCCGGCTCATCTTGAGCTTGCGGTAATAGGCCTTCGGGCGCCCCGAGACCTGACAGCGGTTGTGCAACCGCGTTGGCGCCGAGTTACGCGGCAGCTTCGAGAGCTTCATCCGCGCGCGGAACCGCTCCTCCGGTGGGAGTTCCTGGTTGCACGCAGCTTCCTTAAGCGCGGCGCGCTTTGCGGCGTATTTCTTCACGAGACGCTGGCGCTTCTTTTCGCGCTCCACCATGCCGACCTTCGCCATGTTCCGCTCCCCTATTTCGTGAACGGCATGTTGAAATGCCGCAGCAGGGCCCGCGCCTCGTCATCGGTGCGCGCCGTGGTGCAAATGATGATGTCCATGCCCCAGATCTGGTCGACCTTGTCGTAATCTATCTCTGGGAAGACTATGTGCTCTTTCACACCCATTGCGTAGTTGCCGCGGCCGTCAAACGACTTTGGGCTAATGCCTCGGAAGTCACGGATACGCGGCATCGCAATCGTGATCAGACGGTCGAGGAAGTCATACATCCGCTCGCGGCGCAGCGTGACCTTGACGCCAAGCGGCATCCCCTCGCGCACCTTGAAACCTGCGATCGAATTCTTCGCCCGCGTGATCACCGGCTTTTGCCCCGCGAGCTTCATCATGTCGTCATGGGCGGACTTGATCTTCTTCGAGTCGCCCACAGCCTCGCCGACGCCCATATTCAGCACGACTTTGTCGAGCCGCGGGATCATCATGTCGTTCGAGTATTTGAACTCGTCCTTAAGCTTCGCCCGGATCTCCTCATGATAGAGGGTCCTCAGCCGCGGGACGTAAGGCACACCGTCAGCCATCGATCACCTCCCCGGATTTCTTCGCGTAGCGGACCTTGGTCCCGTCTTCGAGAAACCGGAAGCCAACGCGGGTTGCGCCACCTTCTTTGGGGTCCACCATCGCGAGATTCGAGAGCTGGATCGGCGCTTCCTTTGGGATGCGTCCGCCTTGGCTCTGCGCCGACTGTTTGGTGTGCCGGATCACCATATTGACCCCTGACACCAGCGCGCGGCCTTCCTTGGGACGAACCTCGAGGATCTCGCCCTCTTTGCCCTTATCGCGTCCCGTGATCACAACGACCTTGTCGCCCTTCTTGAGCTTCGCAGCCATCACAACACCTCCGGCGCGAGCGAAATGATCTTCATGAAGTTCTTCGCGCGCAACTCACGCACCACCGGCCCGAAGATACGGGTGCCGACGGGCTCCATGTTGTTGTTAAGGATCACCGCCGCATTGCGATCGAAGCGAAATGCAGTCCCGTCAGCGCGCCGCACCTCTTTCGCGGTGCGCACGACGACAGCCTTTCGGACATCGCCTTTCTTCACGCGGCCGCGGGGGATCGCCTCCTTCACGGAGACCACGATGATGTCGCCAACGCTCGCGTATTTCCGCTTCGCGCCGCCGAGCACCTTGATGCACTGAACCCGACGCGCGCCCGAATTATCGGCGACGTCCAGATTGGTCTGCATCTGGATCATGTTCTTCTCTCCCGACCTACGGGGTAACCATCACGGCCCCCGGGGTTTCGAAATACGCTATGTTAACAGTTCGCCGGTCTGGCTTACCTGACCCACAACTTCCCAGCGCTTCGACTTCGACTTCGGCGGACACTCCTGGATGCGCACCACATCGCCATCCTTGTACTTATTCGCCTCGTCATGCGCGCGATATTTCTTCGACTTCTTGATCGTCTTCTTAAGGACCGGATGTGTAAAGCGCCGCTCGACGATGACCGTTACGGTCTGATCGTTCTTGTCGCTGACCACCTTGCCCTGGAGAATTCGCTTCGGCATTCCCTACTCCGTGCCCGCCGCAGGCTCCGCTACGACCCGTGCCGCCTCGATCGCCTTCTCGTTCAGGATCGTCTTCACCCGCGCCACGTCCCGGCGCACCGCACGCACCCGCGACGTGTTCTCGAGCTGGCCGGTCGCCGCCTGGAAGCGCAAGTTGAACGCCTCCTTTTTCAGCGCCTCGAGCTCGTCGCGGAGCTGATCCGGCGTCTTGTCGCGCAGATCGATCGCTTTCATCGCCTTTCGCTCCTTCAGGGCCTAAACCCAAAAACAAAGCGCCGCTGCGGCCCCGACCGGGGGCCGCCCACAGCAGCCTTGCGTCTCACCAATCCTCTCGGGCGACGATCCGGCACTTGACCGGCAGCTTCATCGCACCCAAACGGAGCGCCTCCTTTGCCACAGGCTCGGAGACCCCGTCAATCTCGAACATGACCCGACCGGGCTTTACTTTCGCTGCCCAGTACTCGACCGAGCCCTTACCCTTACCCATACGGACCTCGGTCGGCTTCTGCGTCACCGGAAGGTCCGGAAAGATGCGGATCCAAATCCGACCCTGACGTTTCATGAAGCGGTTCATCGCCCGACGCGCCGCCTCGATCTGACGGGCGGTAATCCGCTCGGGCTCGTCCGCTTTGAGGCCAAAGGACCCGAAGTTCAAAGAAGTCCCGCCCTTGGCTTCGCCGCGAATCCGGCCCTTATGCGCCTTGCGGAACTTGGTGCGCTTTGGTTGCATCATGGCTCAAACCCTCCCTCAGGCACGATCGCGATCGCGGTCGCGGTCGCGTCCACCACGCGGACGGCCGCCGCCGCCCTCCTGCATCTCTTGCTCGCGTTTGTCGCGGGCAGAGGGATCGTGCTCCATGATCTCACCTTTGAAGATCCAGACCTTGACCCCGATGATGCCGTAGGCGGTGAGGCCCTCGGCATGGGCATAATCAATATCCGCCCGCAGCGTGTGGAGTGGCACGCGGCCCTCGCGATACCACTCGGTCCGAGCGATCTCGGCCCCGCCCAATCGGCCAGCCGCGTTGATCCGGATACCCTGGGCGCCCATGCGCATCGCATTCTGCACAGACCGCTTGAGCGCCCGACGAAACGACACGCGGCGCTCCAGTTGCTGGCAGATATTCTCGGCAACGAGTTGCGCATCGACTTCCGGACGGCGAATTTCGACGATGTTCAGATGCAGCTCGCTATCCGTGAATTTGGACAGCTTCTTGCGCAGCTTCTCGATGTCCGCGCCCTTCTTGCCGATGATCACGCCCGGGCGCGCGGTGTGGATCGTGATGCGGCACTTGCGGTGAGGCCGTTCAATCACCACGCGGGAGACGCCTGCCTGTTTGCACTCATCCTTGATGAATTTGCGGATCGCCAAGTCTTCGTGCAGCAGGTCGCCGTATTCGCGCGTGTTCGCAAACCATCGGCTGTCCCAAGTCCGGTTGATGCCGACGCGCAGGCCGATCGGGTTAACCTTGTGTCCCATCAGGCGGTCTCCTCGGGCTGGCGCACCTTGATCGTCAGCTGGCTAAACGGCTTGATGATGCGCCCGAACCGGCCGCGCGCCCGCGGGCGCCCACGCTTCATCACGAGATTCTTGCCGACATACGCCTCGGCGACGATCAGCTCGTCGACATCCAGGCCATGATTGTTCTCGGCATTGGCGATTGCGCTCTCCAGCGTCTTCTTGACGTCCTGCGCGATCCGCTTCTTCGAAAAGGTGAGCTCGGCGAGCGCGCGCGCGACCGGTTTGCCCCGGATCATGCCCGCCACCAGGTTGAGCTTCTGCGGCGAGGTGCGCATCATGCGGTTCACCGCCATGGCCTCGTTATCGGCGCAGCGCCGGGGGTTCTGTTCCTTACCCATGACTTATTTCCGCTTCGCCTTTTTGTCGGCCATGTGGCCGTAGTAGGTTCGCGTCGGCGCGAACTCCCCGAATTTGTGGCCGATCATCTCTTCGGAGACATTCACCGGCACGTGCTTCTTGCCGTTATGAACTCCAAAGGTCAGACCCACGAACTGCGGCAATATCGTCGACCGGCGCGACCAGATCTTTATCACCTCGTTGCGGCCGGACTCGCGGACTTTCGCCGCCTTCTTCAAAACATAGGGGTCGACGAACGGACCCTTCCAGACGGATCTTGTCATCGCCTACCTCACTTGCCCTTACGCGCGTGGCGCGAGCGGATGATGTATTTATCGGTCGATTTGTTGGTCCGGGTCCGCCGTCCCTTGGTGGGCTTGCCCCATGGGGTGACAGGGTGCCGGCCACCGGAAGTTCGACCCTCGCCCCCGCCATGGGGGTGGTCGATCGGGTTCATGACGACCCCGCGAACCGAAGGCCGGATACCCTTACGACGCATCCGTCCGGCTTTGCCGAAATTCTGGTTCGAATGGTCGGAATTGGACACCGCACCCACCGTGGCCATGCATTCCTGGCGCACGATGCGAAGCTCACCCGAATTCAGCCGAAGCTGCGCATAGTCCCCATCGCGGCCAACGAACTGTGCATAGCACCCGGCCGAACGCGCGATCTGTCCACCCTTGCCCGGCTTGATCTCCACATTGTGGACAATCGTGCCGATCGGCATCCCGCGGAACGGCATGGCGTTGCCCGGTTTGATATCGACCTTCGCACCGGCGATCACCTTGTCGCCCTCAGCGATCCGCTGCGGCGCAAGAATATAGGCGAGCTCCCCGTCCTCATACTTAATGAGGGCGATGAACGCTGTCCGGTTCGGATCGTATTCGATCCGCTGAACTTCGCCAACGATATCCCATTTGCGCCGCTTGAAATCGACGATGCGATACAGATTTTTCACCCCGCCGCCTTTGCGGCGCATCGTGATCCGTCCGGTGTTGTTGCGCCCGCCCTTACCGGTCAAGCCCTGCGTGAGGTGCTTGACGGGGCGGCCCTTCCACAGCTCCGAACGGTCGATCAGAACCAGCCCGCGCTGGCCTGGCGTGGTCGGCTTGTAAGTTTTCAACGCCATCTTGCTGTCGCCCGTTGTGCTATCGGCCTTAGAGGCCCGTGGTCACGTCGATCGCATGGCCCTCTTCGAGGGTGACATACGCTTTCTTTACATCCTTGCGGCGCCCGGGCCGGCCGCGGAACCGCTTGACCTTGCCCTTTGCCACCACGGTGTTCACCGCCTTGACCTTCACGCCAAAGAGCGTTTCGACCGCCTCGCTGATCAACGGCTTGGTCGCATCGATCGCCACCTCGAAAACCACCGCGTTGTGCTCCGACGCCATGGTGGTCTTTTCGGTCACGAGCGGCTTGCGGATCACATCGTAAAGCGCTGCCTTTTCGGTCATTCCGCCGGCTCCTTCTCGTCCTGGCCCCCGCCGAGCCGCGCATGCAGCGCCTCAACGCCTGCCTTCGTAAGCACCAGAAGGTCCTGACGCAGAATGTCATAGACATTAGCACCCTGACTCGGCAGGAGCAGCACGCCTTCGTAGTTGCGAGCGGCACGAACAAAGTTCTCGTCAAGCTCCGGCCCGTCGATCACCAATGTCTTCCCCCAACCCAGCCGTTCGACCCGCTCTTTGAGCACTCTGGTCTTCGCCTCAGGCAGTTTGGCGTCCTCGAGGACAACCAGTTTGCCCGTGGCAGCCTTTGACGACAGCGCCATTTTTAACCCCAGCTGCCGGACCTTTTTCTGGAGATCATGGGCGTGGCTTCGGGGTGTCGGCCCCTTATAGGTGCCGCCTTTTCGGAAAATCGGCGCTTTGCGCGAGCCGTGCCGTGCGCCGCCGGAGCCTTTTTGACGCACGATCTTGCGCGTCGAATAGTTGACCTCCGACCGGCCCTTCACCTTGTGCGTCCCGGCCTGGCGCTTGGCGAGCTGCCAGCGCACGACGCGGTGGAGGATATCGGCCCGCGGCTCCAGCCCGAAGATCTCGTCCGAGAGCTCCGCCTCGCCAGCCGCGGCCGCCTCAAGATTGATCACCTCAAGCTTCATGCCTCGCCTCCCTCGGCGGCAGCCTCGGCAGATTCCGCCCGGATCGCCGCCGGCATCGGCAGCCCATCGGGCGCCTTGCGCTTGACGGCGTCCTTGATTGTCACCCAGCCGCCCTTGGAGCCAGGGACGGCACCCTTGATCATGATGATCCCGCGGGCAGCATCCGTGCGAACGACCTCAAGATTTTGCACCGTGCAGCGCGCATCGCCCATATGGCCAGCCATCTTCTTACCCTTGAAGACGCGTCCCGGGTCCTGACACTGGCCGGTCGAGCCGTGGCTGCGGTGGCTGATCGACACGCCATGCGAGGCGCGCAAGCCGCCGAAGTTGTGCCGCTTCATCGCCCCCGCAAAACCCTTACCGATCGATGTACCGGTCACATCCACATACTGCCCCGCGAGAAAATGATCCGCCGTGAGTTCTGCCCCCACATCGATCATGTTCTCTGGCGCCACGCGGAACTCGACGAGCTTGCGCTTAGGTGCCACGCTCGCCCGCGCGAAATGGCCGCGCATGGGCTGGCTCACATTCTTGGGTTTGGCCGTGCCGGCACCGAGTTGGACGGCGGTGTAGCCATCTGTCTCGGGCCTGCGCTGCGCCACCACCTGACAGTTTTCCATCTGCAAGACGGTTACCGGGATCTGCCGGCCATCGGCCATGAAGATCCGTGTCATTCCCAACTTTCTCGCGATCACGCCGGAACGCATGGCCGCCTCCTCAGAGCTTGATCTCGACATCGACACCAGCCGCAAGGTCGAGCTTCATAAGCGCGTCCACGGTTTGCGGGGTCGGGTCCACGATGTCGAGGAGCCGCTTATGGGTCCTGATTTCGAACTGCTCGCGGCTCTTCTTGTCGACATGCGGGCCCCGCAGCACGGTGAACTTCTCGATCTTATTCGGCAGCGGGATCGGACCGCGCACCTGGGCGCCGGTCCGTTTCGCCGTATTCACGATCTCCGCCGTGCTCGCATCGAGCACACGGTGATCGAAGGCCTTGAGCCGAATTCGTATGTTTTGTCCTTGCATCTGCTCGCCTCTCAGGCCGCGCGGCACTCTCGAAAAAACACGGGGCCGGGGGGCATGCCCCCGGCCCCGGCGATAGTTGGTCGGCTCACTCGAGGATTTTGGAGACGACGCCGGCGCCGACGGTGCGGCCGCCTTCGCGGATGGCGAAGCGGAGTTTCTCCTCCATCGCGATCGGCGCGATCAGCTGGACCTCGAATTTCAGGTTGTCCCCCGGCATCACC
>JBHJGY010000086.1:0-16763 GCA_050331335.1 Pikeienuella sp. | reverse complement strand
GATCTTGCGCGGGCTGTTGAGCGCCTTCCAGGTCGAGAGCGCTTTATGGGGGGCGGGGAAGGGCGGGCGCTCGATGAAGCGGCCCCGGCCGGGCTTTGGTTGGCTGTTCTGCCCGTGCGCCCAGACCACCTCACCCCGGGAAAGGGTGTAGCGCGGCAGCGCCGTCACCTCGATGCCTTCGAAGACGTTGTAGTCGATGATCGACTTTTGCGTGGCGGCGGAGATCGTCTTGGAAAGCTTGGGGTCCCAGACCACGATGTCGGCATCCGCGCCTTCGACGATCGCGCCCTTGCGGGGATATATATTCAGGATCTTGGCGATGTTGGTGGCGGTGACGGCGACGAATTCCTGGGGCGTGAGCCGCCCGGTCTCGACGCCGCGGGTCCAGAGCACCGGCATCCTGTCCTCGAGACCGCCCGTGCCGTTGGGGATCATGGGAAAGCCCGAGAGCCCCATGCGCTTCTGCTCGGTGGTGAACGCCGCATGATCGGTCGCCACCACCTGGAGCGAGCCCGCCGCCAGCCCCGCCCAGAGCCCGTCCTGATGGTCCTTCGGGCGGAAGGGAGGCGACATCACCCGGCGCGCGGCATAGGCCCAATCGCGGTCGAAATACTCGCCCTCGTCGAGCACGAGATGCTGGATCAGGGGCTCGCCGAAGACCCGCATCCCCTTCTGGCGGGCCCGGCGGATCGCCTCATGGGCCTGCTCGCAGGAGACGTGGACGATATAGAGCGGCACACCGGCGGCATCGGCGATCATGATCGCGCGGTTGGCGGCTTCGCCTTCGACCTCGGGGGGGTGCGAATAGGCATGGCCCTCTGGCCCGGTGATGCCCTCGGACATGTATTTCTGCTGCAACTCGGCAACGATGTCGCCGTTCTCCGCATGGACGAGCGGGAGCGCGCCGAGCTCCGCACAGCGCTTGAAGGAGGCGTACATCTCGTCGTCCTCGATCATCAGCGCGCCCTTATAGGCCATGAAATGCTTGAAAGTGTTGACCCCCCGTCGGACGATCTCGGGCATCTCCGCGAAGAAGGTCTCCGACCAGCCGGTGATCGCCATATGATAGGAGATGTCGACGCAGATCTGATGGCCCGATTTTGCGTGCCAGGCGTCGAAGGCCGAGATCAGAGAGCCGTCCGCGCCGGGCAAGACGAAGTCGACGAGCATCGTGGTCCCGCCGGAGGCCGCCGCGAAGGTGCCGCTCTCGAAGGTCTCGGCGGCGGTCGTGCCCATGAACGGCATCTCAAGATGGGTGTGGGGGTCGATCCCGCCAGGGATGACATAGGCTCCCGCAGCGTCGATCACCTCCTCGCCCGAGAGGTTCTCGCCGATGGCGGCGATCTTCTCGCCCTCGAGCAGCACATCGGTCTTCCAGCTGCGGTCCGCGGTCACCACCGTGCCGCCCTTGATCACCTTGCTCATGCGTCCGCCTCCTCGCGCCGCGCTGTCCCGGATGCGGTGCGGCACCTCGGTGCTGCGCCGCTGGTCCGGGACCTCCCCGAACCGGTCAAATCGTGAAGTCGGACGCAAGATCGCGCCAGGTCGGGTTTGCGCCTCGGATCAGATTGAGCTTCCAGTCCCGGCGCCACCTCTTTATGCGGCGCTCGCGCTCCAAGGCGGCCGGGTAGGTCTCGTGGGTCTCGACATAGACCAGCCGCGTGATGCGGTAGCGCTCGGTGTGCGCGCCGGACAGGCCCGCCCGATGTTGCGCCATGCGCCGCGCCAAATCGTTCGTGAGGCCGACATAGAGGGCGTTCCCCGAGCGGGACGCCAGAATATAGACCGCATAGGGCATATCGTTGGCTCTCGAGGAGGTCCCGGACCAGCACCGCATCATCGCGATGATGCAGTGCATCCGGGACGGCGTGGCGCCTCGCGCCCGAGCTCACGCCACCACCTCCGCGCTCTCGAGGACGGCGTGGAGGAGGACGTTGGCGCCTTTCTCGGCCCAGTCCTTGGTGATCTCCTCGGCTTCGTTGTGGCTGAGGCCGTCCACTCAGGGGCACATGATCATCGCAGTGGGAGCGACGCGGTTGATCCAGCAGGCGTCGTGGCCCGCACCCGAGACGATGTCGCGGTGGCTGTAGCCCAGGCGCTCCGCCGCCCCGCGCACCGCCGACACGCAGCCTGCATCGAAGGCCGGCGGGTCGAAGCTGCCGACGATCCGGTGCTCCAGCGTGAGGCCGAGTGCTGCGCAGATCCCCGGGGCCTCCGCCTCGAAGCGGGCAAGCATCGCCTCGATCACCTCCAGCAGATGGCTGCGAAAATCGATCGTAAAGACGACTTGGCCTGGGATGATGTTGCGGCTGTTCGGGTAGACGTCGATATGGCCGATGGCGCCGACCGCATTGGGCTGATGATCCATCGCGATCTGATGCACGAGCTCGGTGATCTGCGCGAGCCCGCGTCCGGCATTCTTGCGCATATGCATCGGCGTCGACCCGGTGTGGCTCTCGGTTCCGGTCACCGTGCACTCGATCCAGCGCAGGCCCTGCCCATGGGTGACGACGCCGATCTCGACCCCTTCCGCCTCGAGGATCGGGCCTTGCTCGATATGGAGCTCAAAAAACGCGTGCATCCGCCGTGCGCCGACCGCCTCCTGGCCCTTCCAGCCGATGCGCTCCAGCTCGTCGCCAAAGCGCTTTCCGTCGGCATCGGTGAGGGCATAGGCCCAGTCGAGCGTATGGACCCCGGCGAAAACGCCGGAAGCAAGCATCGGGGGCGCGAAGCGCGTGCCCTCCTCGTTCGTCCAGTTGGTCACGACGATCGGCCGGCGGGTCTTGACCCCGCGCGCGTTGAGGGTGCGGATCAGCTCCAGCCCCGCCAGCACGCCGAGCACGCCGTCGTATTTGCCGCCCGTCGGCTGCGTGTCGAGATGGGAGCCGACATAGACCGGATCGGCCTCCGGATCTGTCCCCTCGCGGCGCGCGAACATCGTCCCCATCCGATCGAGGCCCATCGCAAGGCCCTCGGCCTCGCACCAGCCGTGAAAGACGCGGCGCCCCTCGGCATCCGCATCCGTCAGGGTCTGGTGGTTGTTCCCGCCCGCGACGCCGGGGCCGATCTTGGCCATCTCCATCAGGCTGTCCCAGAGACGGTCGCCATCGATGGTCATGTTGTTGCCGAGTGCCATGCCCGCCTCCGCTATCGCCAGCCTTCTTCACGCTATCCGCCAGGCCCGGTCGATCAAGAGCAAACCGCGCGCGCAGGGGGCATTCGCGCTGCGGCGCACATTTTTTGGCCCCTTGACACCGCGCGCGGCCCTGTTCCCCTTGGGCTTGGCTGAACCGGGGTACCATGGGCCGCGTCCGCATCAAGATCTGTTGCATGACTTCCGCAGCGGAGGCCCAGCTGGCCGCCCAGGCCGGGGCTGATCTCGTCGGTCTGGTCGGTCCCATGCCCAGCGGCCCCGGCACGCTCACATTGACACAGGCGCGCGAAATCGCGCTGGCTGCGCCTGCTTGGGTTGATCCGGTGCTCCTCACCTCGGCGAGCGCAGCGACGGCTATCGAGGCGCAAGCGGCGCAGGCCGGCGCAGAGATGGTCCAGGTCGTCACCCATATCGCGGCTGACGAGGCCGCCCGGCTGACCGGAACGGCGCTCACCTACATCCAGGTCATCCACGTGGAAGACGCCGCTGCCCTCGATCTCATCCCGGTTTACGCGCCCCATGTCGACGCGTTCCTGCTCGACAGCGGCCGCCCCGGCTTGGGCGAGCTCGGCGGCACGGGGCGGCTGCACGATTGGGAGGTTAGCGCCGACTTCGTGCGCCGCGCTGCGCCTGTGCCCGTCTTTCTCGCGGGCGGGCTCACCCCGGAGAACGTCGTCGAAGCGATCTTGAAGGTCCGCCCCTTCGGCGTCGATGTCTGCTCCGGCCTCAGGCCCGATGGCACGCTCGACGGCGCACGCCTGCAGCGCTTCGTTGCCGCCGTCGGCACGGCCTGAGGGGGCGACGATGGCAATCCACTGCTTCGGCTCGGTCAATATCGACCATGTCCATCAGGTGCGGCATTTCCCGCGCGCCGGGGAAACCCTCGCCGATCTCGGCTATGCGCGGCATCTGGGCGGCAAGGGGCTCAACCAGGCGATCGCGGCGCGTCGGGCCGGCGCGCAGGTGCATATGACGGGCGCCGTCGGGGCGGATGGGCGCTGGATCGCCGACCGGCTCGCCGCCGAGGGGATCGATGTCGCCAATCTCGCGGTGCTCGACGCCCCCACGGGCCATGCGGTTATCTACGTCACTCCCGACGGTGAAAACAGTATCGTCATCCATGCTGGGGCGAACCGGGCCATGGATCTCGATCTGATCGACCGCGCACTTGCCGCGGCGCGCCCGGGCGACTGGTGGCTCGTCCAGAACGAAACGGCCCATGTCCTGGACAGCGCCGCGCGCGCAAGGCAGGCCGGGCTCCGGGTGGCTTTCGCCGCAGCCCCCTTCGATCCGCTCCTTGCTCAGGACATGCTCGCCGTCGTCGACCTGCTCGCGCTCAATGAAGGCGAGGCGCGAGACCTCGGCTGTGCGATGGGGGCGGAGCCCGAGCATTGGCCCACGCCTGCCGTCTTGATCACCCTGGGCGCGCGCGGGGCACGCCTGCTTGCCGTTGATGGCTGGCCCGCGCGCCCAATGGGCACAGGTCCAAAAACGGCGTTCGAGTGCTCGGCCCACCCCGTTCAGGCACGCGACACAACCGGCGCCGGCGACTGCTTCCTCGGCTGTTTCCTGGCCAGCCTCGATCAGGGCCTCGCCGGGCCAGCGGCGCTCGATCGGGCGTCGCTCGCGGCGGCGATCTCCGTCACCCGTGCGGGGGCGGCCGATGCAATGCCGACCGCGGCTGAAATCGCTGGAGGGCTGCCGTGACCACACCGCTCATCATCGACACAGATCCCGGCATCGATGATGCGATGGCAATCTACTATGCGCTGGCCGAACCCGCGATCGAGGTCCTGGCACTCACCACGGTCTTCGGCAACGTGACCGGAAGCCAAGCGGCGCGCAATGCGCGGGCGCTCCTAGCGCTGGCAAAGTCCGACATCGAGGTGGCTGCCGGCGCCGAACGGCCGCTCGCCCGACCTCCCGCGCCCCACCCCTATCATGTGCATGGGCGCTCGGGCCTCGGCGATGCCAGCCTACCAGAGCCTCGCCGGGCGCTGGCTCCGGAGCCCGCGCCGGCGCGGCTCGCGCGGCTCTGTGCCGAGCGCCCGGGCGCGATCACGATCGTGGCCCTCGGACCGCTCACGAATCTCGCGCTTGCCCTCGACGCATTCCCGGAGGTCGCGCGCCATGCCGGCCGGGTCGTCGTTATGGGCGGGGCCGTTCGTCGGGCCGGCAATGTCACGCCCCATGCGGAGGCGAATATCTGGCAGGACCCCCACGCCGCAGCCCGGGTTCTGGCCGCGGACTGGCCGGTCACCCTCGTCGGCCTCGATGTCACGCAAGAGGTGGTGCTAACTGCTGCGCGGCTCGCCGAAGTCGCCGCCCATGCGCCCCGCTGCGGCGGCGCCTTGGCCATGGCAGCCAAAACCTATTTCCGGTTCCATGCCGACGCATTGGGTCTCGATGGCTGTCATTTCCACGACCCCACCGCCGTGATGGCAGCGGTCGAGATGGCGCCTCTGACCACCGAGCCTATGGCACTCGAGGTGGTTCTAGAGGGCGACGAGATCGGGCGCACGCGTGCCCGCACAGGCCCAGGGCAGATCGCGGTCTGCGTCGCGGCAGAGGCCGATCAGATCCTCAACCGCTTCACCGCTGCCTTCCAGTCCGGGGCATTGCCCTGAGCGGCTGAGCCCGTAGGATTGCGGTCGATACCGGGAGGGTCCATGAGCTTCGACATCGCCACCGTCTCCTACACCGATCCCGGCGCGCCGCGCGCTTTCGCCGGATCGCTGCACCAGACCGGCTTCGCCGTTCTGACCGACCATCCGATCTCGTCCGAGCGGATCGCCGCGGCCTATGAGAGCTGGGGCGCCTTTTTCGCCTCCGACGAGAAGCACGCCTATACCCGCGCCCCGGGCGCAGCGGACGGCTATTTCCCCTTCCGCTCGGAGAACGCGAAGGGTCATGCGGCCAAGGATCTGAAGGAGTTCTACCACGTCTACCCCGATGGTCGGGTGCCCGAGGCGCTGGCGGCCGAGACCCGGGCGCTCCACGCCGATCTCGTCGCCGTCGGCGCGCGGCTGCTCGACTGGCTTCAGGCCGAGACGCCTCAGACCGTCCTGAGCGCACTCTCAGAGCCGCTGCCAGCAATGCTCGCAGGCTCCAAGATGAACCTGCTGCGTATCTTGCACTACCCCGCGCTGGCGGCGCCACCCGAACCCGGCGCGGTCCGCGCCGCCGCCCATGGCGACATCAACTTGCTCACCTGCCTGCTTGCCGGCTCCGAACCCGGTCTGGAAGCGCGCGACACCCAGGGACGTTGGCACAAGGTCCCCTGCGATCCGGGCATGATGGCGATCAATGCGGGCGACATGCTGGAGATGGCGACGGGGGGCTACTACCCCGCCACCGTGCACCAGGTCGTGAACCCGCCGGAGCAAGAGGCCGGTCGGCCGCGCTTCTCGATGCCGATGTTCCTCCACCCCCGCCCCGAGGTGGTGCTAAAGCCCGGCACGACAGCGGATGACTTTCTCAACGAGCGCCTCCGCGAAATCGGCCTTAAGTCTTGAGGCTCGCCCGAGGCATACCCGTCCTGCTCCACCTGCTGGCGGTCGTTGCACTGACAATCCTCACCCAGATCGGCGGGTTCGCCTGGCTGCTGGCGATGACCCTGCGGGCGCGGATCCTGGCCTTTGCGCTGGCATATGCCGCGCTGTCGCTCAGCGCGGCATGGGTTGCCCCGGTCTTCGGCCGTGTGCCGCTGCCGTGTCTCACCGACGGCGCGCTGAGGATGCAGTCGCCGCTCTATTGCGTGCTCAACCGCCATTATGCCGTCCCGGAGCTCGCGACGACCCTCGAGGATTTCGGGGTGGCGATGGCGGCCCGCCATCCGGGTACGATTACGCTGGTCCTGGATGCGGGGTTTCCGTTCCTCAACGGATTCCCGATGTTGCCACATCTTAGTCACCACGATGGCCGAAAAGCGGATATCGCCTTTTACTATCGCAACGAAGGCGGCTACTTGCCCGGCTCGACCCGCTCACCGATCGGCTACTTCGCCTTCGAGGATGGGCCGACCGACTGCCCGGGTCGCTGGTGGGATCTGCGCTGGGATCTGCCCTGGCTCCAACCGCTTTGGCCGGACTGGCCGCTCGACGAGGGTCGGATGCGCTCGGCGCTGCGCTGGCTCGCAGCAGACCCGCGCATCGGCAAGGTTCTGATCGAGCCGCATCTGGAGCGCAGCATCGGGGTGGCGAGTGCGAAGCTGAGGTTTCAGGGCTGCCGCGCCGCCCGCCACGACGATCACCTTCATCTGCAACTTTGACGGCAATCAGGGCGCCTGCTCCTTACGAAACGGCCTTAACGCAACGCGGCTCCTGTGCTTATTCTACGCCGACCCCTGCGCAAAGGACGCCCCGATGCTCAAAATCCTCCTCGCCGCCGCTGCGGCAACCGCCATCGCCCTCCCTGCCCTCGCGGTCGAATTTCGGCCCGCCGTCGTCTTCGACATGGGGGGCAAGTTCGACAAGTCCTTCAACGAAGGCGTCTGGAACGGCATCCAGCGCTTCACCGAAGATACCGGCGTCGAGGTCTTGGAATTCGAGGTCACCAACGAGACCCAGCGCGAGCAGGCCATGCGCCGCATGATCCGCCGCGGCGACGCCACCCTCGTGATCGGTGTCGGTTTCGCCCAGGCGGACGCAATCGACACGGTCGCGGCCGACAATCCGAATGTTCAGTTCGCGATCATCGATGTCAGCTGGCTTGACCGGCCCAATCTCCGCCAATACGCCTTCAAAGAGCATGAGGGCAGCTATCTCGTGGGCGTCGCGGCGGCGCTCGCGAGCGAGAGCGGCACGGTCGGCTTCGTCGGCGGCATGGACATCCCGCTCATCCGCCGGTTCGCCTGCGGCTATGTGCAGGGCGTGGTTGAGACCGATCCGGACGCGACCGTCATCCAAAACATGACCGGCACGACGCCTGCGGCCTGGAACGACCCGACCAAGGGCGCCGAGCTGGCCAACAGCCAGATCGACCGGGGCGCCGATGTGGTCTATCACGCCGCCGGCGGCACCGGGGTCGGCGTGATCCGGGCGGCAGCCGATGCGGGCAAGCTTGCGATCGGCGTCGACAGCAACCAGAACGGGCTGGCCCCCGGGACCGTGCTCACCTCGATGGTCAAGCGGGTCGATGTCGCCGCCTACGATACCTTGATGGATGCGATGCTGGGAGAGTTCACCCCGGAGGTGCGCATCCTTGGCGTGGCAGAGGACGGCGTCGACTGGGCGCTCGACGAGAACAACGCAGAGCTGATCACCGACGAGATCAAGGCCGCTGTCGAGGCGGCCCGCGCGAAGATCATCGCCGGCGAGATCGTGGTCCACGACTACATGGCCGACGATACCTGCCCATTCTAAGCCCGGTCCGGGGTCAGGGATGCGTGGTTTGCAGCGGTTCGGTCTGGGCGGTGTCGACAGCCTCCGCAGCGTTGCCGTGTTCCCCGTCGTTTCGCCGTTGGGCACCGCGTTTCGGCTCGGCTCGGGCGATGGGGAAAAATGCGGGGAGAGAGGCGGCGGTTCCCTCCTCGCCTGGGGTCTGGCGACCACGGCACTGATCGGCCCTCATCTGTTGCGGTCGCAGCGCTCTTTGTGGGGCCGCGGGCGCGCCAACCTTAAGCCGGACGAGCCTCCCGAGGCCCCCATTGCGGCCGACCCGCCAGGGCGGAGGCGGCGCCGTCTGGCCCCGCCGCCTGTGGTTCCCGCCGGTGAGCCGCGCCCCATAGAGGAAGCGCCGGCCGCCGCGACCGATTGGCCGGCCGAGCCCGAGGGCTTTCGCCGCAGCGTCGCTGAGCGACTGACCGGGCGGGGGGGGCCGGTTGCGAGCCCGACCGACGCAGGCGCGGCTGGACCCTGTCCGACTAGCGAGGCGAGTCTCGAGGACGCCCGCTTGGCCTTCCCCGTTTGGAGCCGCATCGACGACACCCCCCGCGATATCGACGCCTCCGCCGAAATCGATCGAGAAATCGGCCGTCACGGCGCGCCGATCGGGGGTCTGGTCTGCCTGTCCCGGCCCGATGTCGAGATGCTCGACCTTGAGCCGCTCGGCCGCATGCCCGCGATGGCTCCGGCCGATCTCGACCGTCGGGCGACATATCTGGGCGACAACCTCCGGTCCCACGGGGATGGGCGGTGACCCGGCTGCCCCCGATCCTGCGGCTCGCGCCCGCGCGGGTACCGGGACCGGCCGATGGAGGCGGTCGCGGCGCCATCGCGGGCGGGGCTGGCGCAACGACCCCGTCCGAACGGGCGCTGTCGCGCTCCAGCAGCCGCGCCGGATGACAGCGCCGGCACTGAGCCTCAGGGGGATCACCAAGCGCTTCGGCCCGGTCCTCGCGAACGACGCCGTCGACCTCGATGTCGCGGCCGGCACGATCCACGGCATCATCGGCGAGAACGGAGCGGGCAAATCGACGCTCGTCTCCATCATCTACGGCTTCTACGAGGCGGATGACGGGGAGATCCAGATCGCCGGCGCGCCGGCGCAGATCCGCTCGAGCGCGGATGCCATCGCCCTAGGCATCGGCATGGTGCACCAGCATTTCGTGTTGGTGCCGACCGCCACGGTCCTGGAGAACATCATGCTGGGCCGGGAGGGCGGCTTTCTCCTTCGCCAAGGCCGCGCGCGGACCCGCACCGATCTCGCCCGTCTCGCCGCGGCATACGGCCTCGAAGTCGATCTCGACGCCCGCATCGACAGCCTACCCGTGGGCCTGCAGCAGCGGGTGGAGATCCTGAAGGCGCTGTTGCGCGGGGCGCGGATCCTCATCCTCGACGAGCCGACGGGCGTCTTAAGCCCCACCGAGACGGAGGCGTTCTTCGACATATTGCGCATGCTGAGAGCGCGCGGCGTCACGGTGCTGCTGATCACCCACAAGCTGCAGGAGATTTTGGCGGTGACGGACGCGGTCTCCGTCCTGCGCGGCGGGCGCATGGTGGGCCGGCGGACCACCTCCGAGACCTCGCGCGAAGAGCTGGCCGAACTGATGGTGGGCCGACGGGTCGCGCTGCAGGTCGAGAAGCTGCCCACAGAGCCCGGGGCGGTGGCATTTGCCGCCCGGGCGCTCGGCTGGCACGACGCGAACGGGGTTGCCCGGGTTCGGGGCGTCGATCTGGAGCTGCGGGCGGGCGAGATCACCGGCCTCGCAGGCGTCTCAGGCAACGGTCAGTCGGAACTCCTCGATCTCCTCTGCGGTATCGCGCGGCTTCAAGAAGGTCGGATCGAGATCGCTGGCCGCCAGATCGACGCGGCGCATCCAACAGACCCGGCGGAAATGCGTGCGCTTGGCCTTGCACATGTGCCGGAAGACCGCCACCGCCGGGGCCTCGTGCTCGGCTTCGAGGCCCGGGAAAATGCGGTCCTGGGTTACCAAGAGCAGGCAAGTGCGGGCGCCGGTTGGCTCCTCAGTCCGGCCGCGCTCGCAACGCATTGCGCCCGTCTGATGGCCCGTTTCGACGTCCGCCCGGCCGACCCGGCGCTGCGCACGGCCAATTTCTCCGGCGGCAACCAGCAAAAGCTGGTGCTTGCCCGCGAGCTCGACCAGAGCCCGCGGGTGCTGATCATCGGCCAGCCCACCCGGGGCGTCGATGTCGGCGGCATCGCCTTCATCCACGAGGAGCTGATGCGATTGAAGACCCGGGGCTGCGCGATCCTTGTGGTCTCGGCGGAGCTCGACGAAGTGCTCGCGCTGTCGGACCGCATGCTCGTGATGGCGGGCGGGCGGATCACCGGAGAGGTCGCGCCAGAGACGGCCGACTTGCGCCAGATCGGACTGATGATGGCCGGCATCGAGGCGGGTGCGGCGCAGGGGGCGGCCCGATGACCCGCCTCCCCGCCTGGGCCGAGATCGGCCTGCTTCCGCTGATCAATCTCGCCTTGGCCTTAGCCGTCGCGGCCGGGGTGATCCTGATGGTGGGCGAAGACCCGGTGGCGGCGCTGACCGTCATGGTCCAAGGGGCCTTCGTTTATGAGGGGTCGATCGGCTACACGCTCTACTATGCGACCAACTTCGTCTTCACCGGGCTCGCGGTCGCCGTGGCCTTCCAGGCGCGGCTCTTCAATATCGGCGCGGAGGGGCAGGCCTATCTCGGCGGGCTCGGTGCTGTGGTGGTCGCTGTCGCCCTGGCCCCGTGGCTGCCCGGCCTTGTCGTGATCCCGCTGGCGGTCGCTGGGGCGGCGCTCTTCGGTGCGGCCTGGGCGGCGATCCCGGGTTGGCTGCAAGCCTATCGCGGCTCGCATATCGTGATCACCACGATCATGTTCAATTTCATCGCCGCCGGTCTCATGGTGGCTCTGTTGTCGGGACCGCTGCGTCGCGCCGGCCAACCCAATCCGGAGAGCCCCGTCCTCGACACCGCCTCCCGCCTGCCCTTCGTCCACGACGTCCTCCGGGGCCTGGGGATCGATGCGGCCACGAGCCCGCTCAATCTCTCGATCCTCATCGCGCTGGCGGCCGCGATCGGGGTTTGGGTGCTCGTCTGGCGGACCCGCTGGGGCTATGCGCTTCGGGCGCTCGGACAGTCGGAGCCAGCCGCGGTCTATGCCGGGATCAAGGTGCGCCGGCTCGTCGTCGCCGCGGTGGCGCTCTCCGGCGCATTGGCCGGGCTGATGGCAACGAACGCGATTCTAGGCGCCGAGGGCAAAGTCGTGATCAATTTCACCTCCGGCTACGGTTTCACCGGGATCGCGGTCGCGCTCATGGGCCGGGCGCATCCGCTCGGGGTTATCCTTGCGGCGCTGCTCTTCGGGGCGCTTTACCAAGGCGGCACGGAACTCGACTTCGAGTTCGAGACCATCACCCGGGAGATGGTGGTGCTGGTCCAGGGGCTGATCATCTTCTTCTCAGGCGCGCTCGCGCTCATGTTCGTTCCATGGCTCGAACGCCGGCTCGCGAGGCGCCGATGACCTGGATAGACTTGGTGCTCATTGCCGACTCGACGCTCCGCCTGGCCACCCCGCTGATCCTGTGCGCCATGGCCGGCCTCGTCTCTGAGCGCGCTGGCGTGATCGATATCGGGCTCGAGGGCAAGCTGCTGGTGGCGGCCTTTGCAGCGGCAGCCGTCGCCGCGCTCACGGGCAATCCCTGGATCGGGCTTCTGGCCGCGCTCGGCGCCTCGGCGGTCTTCGCCCTGCTGCACGGCTTCGCCTGCATCACCCATAGAGGCGAGCAGATCATCTCGGGCGTTGCGCTCAACGTCCTCGCCTCGGGACTGACGGTTGTGATCGGCATCGCGCTCTTCGACCAGGGCGGGCAGACGCCACCGCTCCGGCCCCAGGAGCGCTTCGGTCCGATCGAGTTCCTCGGCACCGAGACGCTCGCCGACATCGCCGTGCTCGGCGTCCTTTGGCGCGAACTAATCTCGGGCCACACCGGGCCGGTTTATCTCGCCCTTGCCTCCGTGCCGGTCGTCTGGTGGTTGCTATGGCGCACGAGCTTCGGCTTGCGCCTGCGCGCCGTGGGCGAGCTCCCCGCCGCCGTAGACAGCGCCGGCATCTCGGTCGCCTGGCTGCGCTACCGGGCGGTCCTCATCGCCGGGCTCCTCTGCGGGCTTGCCGGGTTTTTCCTCTCGACCGCCCATGGCGCGGGGTTCGTTCGCGAGATGAGCGCAGGCAAGGGCTATATTGCGTTGGCGGCGATGATATTCGGCAAATGGCGGCCCTGGCAGGTGCTCGGCGCCTGCCTTCTGTTTAGCGCGCTCGAGGCGGTGGGCGCGCGGCTCCAGGGCACCGAGCTGCCGCTGGTGGGCGAGATCCCCGTCGAGCTGGTTCTGGTTCTTCCTTATGTGGCCACGGTTGTCTTGCTCGCCGGGTTCTTCGGCCGAGCGGTGCCGCCCGCCGCCCTCGGCATTCCCTATCGGAAGGAGCGATGAGCGTGGACGACGAAGCCCTGATGGCCGCCGCTGCCAAGATGCGCGCGACGGCCTATGCCCCCTACTCGGGCTTTTCGGTGGGAGCGGCGATCCGCGATGCGTCAGGGGCCATCCATCTGGGCTGCAATGTCGAGAACGCCGCCTACCCCCAGGGCCAATGCGCCGAGGCGACCGCAATTGGCGCCATGGTCGCGGCAGGGGGGCGGCGCATCGCGGCCATCGCCGTGGCCAGGCCGGACGGTGTTCTCTGTGCGCCCTGCGGCGGCTGCCGCCAGCGGATCCGCGAATTTGCCGGTCCGGACACCATGGTTCTCATCGGCGACGGCACCGGCATCCTTGCGCGACACCCTTTCCATGATCTGCTGCCCGCCTCCTTCGGCCCTGAGACCCTAAGCTAGGCCGGGCCTCTCGCAGCGCAGAAATCTCGCACCTAAGGGTTTGAAATGGCGCAGGCCCTGGTGCAGGCTTGCAAAAGGTTGACCGTTCAGGAGTTCCGATGAGCCAAGCCTCCCTCGCCCCGGGCATCGCTGCCGGCCGCCTCGACGCGGAGGCCCTCGCCCGGAATTTTGCCGATGCGCACCCGCCGCTCTCGGCCCATGAAGCGCTGGTCGCCGCCGACCGCTGCTATTTCTGCCACGACGCGCCTTGCATCACCGCCTGCCCCACGGCGATCGACATCCCGATGTTCATCCGCCAGATCTCGACAGGGCGTCCGGTCGAAGCCGCAAAGACCATCTTCGACCAAAACATCCTGGGCGGCATCTGCGCCCGTGTCTGCCCGACCGAGACGCTCTGTGAGGAGGCCTGCGTGCGCGAGTTGGCGGAGGGCACGCCGGTGGAGATCGGGCGGCTCCAGCGCTTCGCAACCGATGCGGCGATGGCACAGGGCCCTCAGCCCTATGCGCGCGGAGCGCCGACGGGCAAGACCGTGGGGATCGTCGGCGCGGGACCGGCGGGGCTCGCCGCAGCACATCGGCTCGCGATGTACGGTCACGAGGTCGTCCTCTACGACGCCCGGCCCAAAGCCGGAGGGCTCAACGAATACGGGATCGCCGCCTACAAGACCGTCGATGGGTTTGCCAGCCGCGAGGTCGACTGGCTGCTGGGCATCGGCGGGATCACGCTTCGGACGGGCAACGCGCTCGGCCGGGATATCTCGCTCGCCGATCTCGAAGCGGGCCACGATGCAGTCCTCCTTGCGATGGGCCTCGGCGGGGTCAACGCCCTCGGCGCTTCGGGCGCACAGCTTGACGGCGTCGACGATGCGGTCGCCTTCATTGCGGAACTGCGGCAAGTCACGGATCTCGCGACGCTCCCCGTAGGCCGCCATGTGGTGGTCATCGGCGGGGGGATGACGGCAATCGACGTCGCGGTGCAGTCGAAGCTGCTCGGCGCAGAGACGGTCACCATTGCCTATCGGCGCGGCCGCGAAGCAATGCCGGCCAGCGCCGACGAGCAGCACGCGGCCGCCGCAAAGGGCGTTGCCTTTCGGTTCTGGGTACGGCCCGTGGCGGTGCACGGCAACGGCGCGGTGCGGGAGGTGGAGTTCGAATACACCCGCGCGGGCGCTCACGGCCTCGAAGGCACCGGCGAGACCTTCCGCCTGGCGGCCGACCAGGTGTTCAAGGCGATCGGGCAGAGGCTCGACGCTGTCGCCGACGGGTTGGCCCTCGATGGGCCCAAGCTCGCGGTCGATGCCCAGGGGCGCACCTCTAAGCCTGGGGTCTGGGCGGCGGGCGATTGCGCCGCGGGCGGCGACGATCTGACGGTCACCGCCGTGGCCCAAGGCCGCGACGCGGCGGAGAGCATCCACAACGCGCTGACGTCATGAGCGCGGCACGAAACGAGAGCATGGCAAAACGGCCTCCGATATGGTGAGCGGTCCGCGACTGTTTAGCGCGGCGATCCGGTCGTCGGGGCACCGAACACAGGGAGCGTGAGATGGCAGACCTGCGCAACGATTTCGTCGGGATCAAAAGCCCCAACCCGTTCTGGCTCGCATCCGCGCCGCCGACGGACAAGGAATACAACGTGGTGCGCGCCTTCCGCGCCGGATGGGGCGGCGTCGTCTGGAAGACCCTCGGCCTCGATCCCCACTGCGTCAACGTCAACGGGCCCCGCTACGGCGTGGTCTACGGCGCCGACCGGCGGGTTCTCGGCCTCAACAATATCGAGCTCATCACCGACCGACCGCTCGATGTGAACCTGCGCGAGATCAAGCAGGTCAAGCGCGACTGGCCGGACCGCGCGATGGTCGTCTCGCTGATGGTCCCCTGCGACGAGGCGAGCTGGAAGACCATCCTACCGATGGTCGAGGACACCGGGGCCGACGGGATCGAGCTCAATTTCGGCTGTCCCCACGGCATGAGCGAACGCGGCATGGGTTCCGCGGTGGGCCAGGTTCCCGACTATATCGAGATGGTCGCGCGCTGGTGCAAGCAGAACACCCGCATGCCGGTCATCGTGAAGCTCACACCGAACATCACCGATATCCGCTATCCGGCCCGGGCGGCGTTCAAGGGCGGTGCCGATGCGGTGTCGCTCATCAACACCGTCTCCTCGATCACCTCCGTGGATCTCGACAGCTTCAGCCCCGAGCCCTCGATCGACGGAAAGGGCTCCCATGGCGGCTATTGCGGGCCTGCGGTCAAGCCCATCGCGCTCAACATGGTGGCCGAGATCGCCCGGGACCCCGAGACCCATGGCAAGCCGATCTCGGGCATCGGCGGAGTGACCACCTGGCGCGATGCGGCCGAGTTCATGGCGCTCGGGGCCGGCAATGTCCAGATCTGCACCGCGGCGATGACCTACGGCTTCAAGGTGGTCCAGGAGATGATCGCGGGGCTTTCGGCCTGGATGGACGAGAAGGGCCATGCGGATCTCGCTGCGTTTCAGGGCCGCGCCGTGCCAAACGTGACCGACTGGCAGTATCTCAACCTCAACTACGTCACGAAGGCCCGGATCGACCAGGAAAGCTGCATCAAATGCGGGCGCTGCTATGTGGCCTGCGAGGACACCTCCCACCAGGCGATCGCCATGTCACCGGAGCGGGAGTTCACCGTGATCGACGCGGAATGCGTGGCCTGCAATCTCTGCGTCAATGTCTGCCCCGTGGAGAATTGCATTACCATGGAACGCCTGCCCGCCGGCACGGTCGACCCGCGTACCGGGGTTGTCGTGTCGGACCAACCGGCGGACTGGACCCAGCACCCGAATAACCCGATGTCGCAGGCGGCGGAGTAAAGCGAGCCGCCATGGCCGGCCCACCCGGGGGCCGGCCGGGAGACAGCGGAGCGGTCACTGAAAGCGGGTCGGGGCATCACGGCCGCTGCCAGAGTTTCATCCGGCGCACCCCATGGTCGTCGCGGAAAAAATTGTTGCGAATCGGTGCAAACTACGGGACTTTTTTGCATAGAAATTAGCGGTCGGCGGTTGAAAATATCCGGTCAAGCATATGCCAGCTTGCCCGCCTTAGTATTTATAAGAAACGATGACTGAGAGTCGCAGCCGCTGATCGATACTTTTGTTTGTTGGCGGATACGCCGCCAGCCAGTGGCGAAACTCTGAGCGCTTATTCGACCAAAACGGAAAATAAATTAACCTGTGGAGATATCGTTTGACACTTCGATCCAAGAGCAAACCGCGCGAGGTTACCACCGAGAGCCTCGAAACCCCGGCGGCGCGGCGCAACGTCACCGAAAGCCACACCGGAAGCGAGCCCGATGCGCCGTCGCGCG
>JBHJGY010000085.1:0-12846 GCA_050331335.1 Pikeienuella sp. | reverse complement strand
ATATCCCCACCCCACCACATGTGGACCGCGCCCGATGCCCGTGCACCGAGAGCGATGCAGTCCAGCGCGGCAATCGCCACCAGCGGCGGAACCTCTCCCGGCGCCGCCGCCATCGCGGCCAGCGCCGTAAACACGACGAGGCGCATCACCCGGGGCTTCAACAGCGCCACGTAATCTTCAAATCGCGGCTCATAGACGCTCTGGGGGGCGGCTCTGACGATGTCGGTTGTCGCGTCGGTCAACGGGGTCCTCGGGATCTGCATCCGGCAAACGCGGCGCCTGCGCGTTCGGCTCAGGGCGCCGGCGATGGCTGGGGAGGGGGCGAAGGTCAGTCGATGGCGGTGACGGGGGCCGCCTGGGCGAGATCCGTCGCGGCCGTGCCATCGCGTTTGGCGACCTGCTCGGCGAGCCAAGCATCGTACTCTTCCCGCGTCACCACCTCGACGGTGATCGGCATATATGCGTGGTGCATGCCGCAGAGTTCGGAACACTGGCCGAAATATGTCCCGGTCTCGGACACATTAAACCAAGCTTCGTTAAGCCGACCAGGGATCGCATCGGTCTTGATGCCGAAAGCGGGCATCGCCCAGTTATGGATCACATCGCCGCCGGTTACGAGCAAATGCACGTTCGTATCGACCGGCACGACCATGCGCTCGGTCGCAGCCAGCAAATACTCATCCGGCGCATAGCCAGCCTCGGCGAGCTCCTGGAGCCGCTCTTCCTCGCTGGTCGCATAGTACCCCACGGGATAAGCGTCGAAAGCGATGCCCGCATCGGGATACTCGTAACCCCAATACCACTGATATCCGGTCGCCTTGATGGTGAGTTCGGGCTCGGGGATCGTCAGCTGGGTATCGAGAAGACGCAACGATGGAATTGCGATGGCAACAAGAATGAGCACCGGGACCGCGGTCCAAACCACTTCGACGGTGGCATTGTGCGTAAAGGCCGCCGGCTCGGGGTTGTTGCTGGCCCGATAGCGCCAAATGGTATAGCCGAGCAACGCGGTGACGAAAATCACGATCGCCGTGATAATCACCAGCAGCATATCATCGAGCCAGACGAGATCTTTCGCATGCTCGGTGACCGGACGCTGCAGATTCATCCCAAGCGGCAGCGGCTTGCCGGTGGTCTCAGGCGCCTCCTGGGCCACCGCAGGCAGCGCAGCCAAGGCAACAACGGCGCCGAGAAGGCTCGGGAAGCGGCATGGGATCTGCATCGCGGACCATCCTTGTCAGGGGCGGCGGCGCGCCGAAGGGGCGCGGCCACACGCGGGTTTGCGTTTTCCGTTCTGCTGTATCACTTAGGGTGGCGAGACCCACAAGGGACCGTTTTGCGGCAAGTCGCCGCTCTGTCGGGCAGCCTTGATCAAGGTCATGGCGCACCGCAGCATCCCTACGGAGGACCGATGTCACAGCCCCCCACGCGATACGATCCCTTTGGCACCCAGCTCGACGAAGCGCGGGCGCTCGACATCCTGAAAGACACGCTCGCTGGCGCGGAAGACGGCGAACTGTTCCTTGAGCGCCGGCGGGCGGAGTTCCTGGGCTTCGATGACGGACGCCTTCGCACCGCCACCTATGACGCTGCCGAGGGCTTCGGCCTGCGCTGTGTCTGCGGTGCTGCGGTGGGCTATGCCCATTCGACCGAGGTGACGGAGGCCGCCCTCAAGCGCGCGGCGCAAACGGCGAAACGCGCGGCCCGAACCGGCGGCGGCTCCCTGGCTCCTGCCCCTCGGGGCACGAACACCCGCCGCTACCGGGCGCTCGATCCGATGGCCGATGCGACGGTCGGCGCGAAGATCGCCCTGCTGCGCGAGATCGATGCTTATCTGAGGGATCGGGACAGCCGCGTCGTCCAAGTCTCCGCGAGCCTCGCCAGCGCAGTCCAAGAGGTGGAGATCCTCCGCCCCGAAGGCACACGAATGTCCGATCTGCGCCCCATGGCCCGGCTCAACCTCTCGGTGATCGTGGAGAAAGACGGCCGGCGCGAGACCGGAACCGCGGGCGGCGGCGGGCGCCATGATCTGACGCGGCTGATCGAGCCCCAGGCATGGCGTGCAACCGCCGAGGAGGCTTTGCGCATCGCGCTCGTCAATCTCGACGCTGAAGACGCGCCAGCCGGCGTCATGGATGTGGCGCTCGGCCCCGGTTGGCCCGGCATCCTCTTGCATGAAGCGATTGGCCATGGGCTTGAGGGTGACTTCAACCGCAAGGGTTCGTCCGCCTTTACGGAACTCATGGGCAAATCGGTCGCCGCGCCCGGGATCACCGTGGTCGATGACGGCACCATCGCCGACCGACGCGGCTCGATCACCATCGACGACGAGGGGACGCCATCCGGACACACCGTCTTGATCGAAGACGGCGTGCTCGTCGGCTACATGCAGGATCGGCAGAACGCCCGGCTGATGGGCCAAGCCCCCACCGGCAATGGCCGCCGCCAGTCCTATGCCCACATCCCAATGCCGCGAATGACCAACACGGTCATGCTTGCCGGCAAAGAGGACCCTGCCGCCATCCTCGCCGACGTGGCAGACGGGATCTATGCGGTCGGCTTTGGCGGCGGCCAGGTCGACATCGCCAACGGGAAATTCGTCTTTTCCTGCACCGAGGCCTACCGGGTGAGGGGGGGCCGCGTGCTCAACCCCGTCAAGGGCGCCACGCTGATCGGGGACGGACCCACGGCGCTTCGCCGGATCCGGGCCGTGGGCAACGACATGGCGATGGATCCGGGCGTCGGCACCTGCGGAAAGAACGGCCAAGGGGTCCCGGTCGGGGTGGGGCAGCCGACACTGCTGATCGGCGGTCTCACGGTCGGGGGCGCAGCGACCTGATTGACGCGTCTGCGCCAGCGCTTACGCCGCCGGGCTTGACATCGGTCATGGACCTGGCGCCCGCCCTCGCTTCAGATGGGTGTTCGCAACCACCGAGGAGCTTGCGGGGATGAAACGCTCAGAGCTGCCGCCAGTGCCGTTTTCGGTCAGTGGGGCCGTCGACGCGCACCCAGCCCGGCGGATCGAGCGCCTGATCGAGGATGTGGGCGTCCGCCGCGCCCATGTCCCGCTCATGCCGCTGTTCTTCACCGCGCTGCTGGGCGGGGCGCTTGTCGGGATCGGCACCGTGGCTGGGCTTGCCGTGCTCGCGGATCCCGGGCTGGGGCTGATTGCCGGACGCACCCTTGCAGGCCTCGCCCTGGCGGTGAGCGTCGTTCTCGCGCTGCTCTCGGGGGGCGAACTCTTCGCCGCCAACCTCCTCGTGCCGATGGCTTGGATGCGCGGCCATATCTCCGCCGGGCTGGTCCGACGCCATGCAATCACAGTCTTCTTTGGAAACTTTACCGGCGCAGCTCTCGCCGTCTGGGCAGCCGAAGCCGCCGGCCTGGCGCAGACGGCGCCAGGGTTCTCGGAGGTGTTGGCCGAGCGCGCAGCAGCGATGCGCATGCTGGAGTTTTGGACATGGTTTTGGCGCGGGGCGCTCGGCGCGTTCCTGCTCGCCGCCGCTGTATGGCTCACCTTTGCCTCGAACCACCTCACCGACCGGATCCTGGCGGTTCTGGGCGCCGTGACGCTTCTCGGTGCGTTGGGGTTCGAGCACGCGGCGACGAGCATGGCCGTCCTCGCCGCCGCCGACGGCCCCCGCCCCTGGGACGCGCTCGGGGGCGTGGCGCTCGGCAACATTCTGGTCGGGTTGATCTGTGTGCCCCTGGCCTACCGGGTGATCTACGGCGCCGGCACCCACCAGTCCGGCTGACCCGGCGCGGCTCTGCACCCGGGGGATTGCATCCCGTGGACTTCGCCCCTCGGCATGCTGGCCGTCACCGTTCCGCCGGCCGGATTGCCGTCACGAAATAGCCCGACGCCTGGACCGTGTTGCGCCACTGGCTGGTCCGCGCATCCAATAGCCGCCCCAGCTGTTGGCCAAAGCGCCGCTCCAGCCCCTTCTTCCACCACTTCATCAGATTGAGCATGGCGGAGTACTTGCCTCTCAACGGATAGAGCGTCACCGCCTCCCAATCGCGCAGCAAATAGGCCAGGCCGTCGCGGGAAAGCCGTTGATAATCCTGGAACATGAGGTTTGGCGGCGCGTGATAGCGGTATATCCATGGCACATAGAGAAAGAGCTGGCCGCCGGGGCGCAGCGCGTTGGCGAAATTGGCCACCGCGGCCGGCGGGTCATAGACATGCTCGAGCAACGCTAGGGCGATCACCGCATCATAGCGGCCGACCATCCAGTCCGGCCAAGGCGCGCAAGCATCGCCCAGCAGGTCCGGGTAGGCGCCGAAATCGTTGATATCAAGGGTTTCGACCCGGTCCCCGAGTGCCGCCAAATGTCCCCGCATCGAGGCGCCGACATCGAGGATCCGGACGCAATCTCGCGTCGCCTGAACGATATGCTCCCGGCTGTGCGGCGCGTGCAGATAGCGCAAATCGACCCGGACGCGGGCCGTGACCGCCTCGAGCTCCGCCTTGATCGCTGCCACATCGTGGAGATGGCGGCGCGCCCCGGAGCTCTCCCGGCTCATCGGGCGATCTCGCAAAGCGCGGCGGCAGCGCGGGCTGCGCCGTCGCGCGGCCACGGCCAACGGTCACGCCGGGGTCCCTGCGCGGCAACCTCCGCCGCCTCGGCAAGGCGCTCCGGCGTGGCATCGGCTGGGGCGATCACCGTGATGCCCGGAAAATCTCGCAAGCGCGCCGCCCGTATCGACTGCTCGACCTCACCCTTGTCGGCCGCCGGGACCAGGATCGCCGGGGTGCGGCAGGCGGCGAGATCCATCACCGTATTATAGCCGGCCAGACTTACCGAACAGGCAGCCCCGGCGAGCAGCTCAGGATAATCGGGCCGCAGCGGCTCTGCGGTCACGTTGGGACCGCAGAGCGCGGTGGCATCCGCTGCCGCCGAGACCCCGCCCACCAGGAGATGCCAGGGCCGGCTGCTCCTGACCGCGGCCTCGGCCGCCGCCGCGAGCAAGGCACGGCCGAGATCCCCACCGCCCCCGGCCACCACCACCGTCTCACCGCGCGGGCGCTCCGGCTGGTCTGGCGGGCCCACATAACCGGTGTGCTGGACGCGCCCGGCAAGATCGACGGGCAACGGCCAGGTCGCGTCGAGCCCGACAAGCGCCGCCTCTCCATGAACCAACACCGCATCGTAATCCCTCCGGATGCGCTCCGCCGCCGCCTCAAGGCGTCCGGGTTTTTTCGGCGGCTCGGGGATGTCGCGGACTGAAGCGACGATCCGCGTGCCTGGCCGGGCCCGGACACAAGCGATGGCAGCCGTGAATTCCTCCGCCAGCGCCCGCCGACCGAACGGAAAGGTCTCCGTCACCAGCAAGTCTGGGCCAAACGCCGCGAGCGCTGCGACCACCGCGTCCCTTCGCGCCGCGAGTTCGGCCGAGCTCGCCGGGCGTCCGTCCGGGTGGCGCAGGGTTGAGAAGTCGAGGTCCCGCACAGTGAGGGCGGGGAGCTGGTGGAGCGCCACCTCGTCCTGCGCCAGATGCGGCAAAGGCCGGCCGCCGGACAGCACCAGCGCCGCGGCCCCCCGCGCGCTTGCGGCACGGGCGAGCGCCAGCACCCGCACCAGGTGCCCGCTGCCCGACAGATGCGTCACCAGGAAGGCGATCCGTGTCATCGCTTCGGCATCAGTCGCATCGGGGCACCGGGCCGGCTAACCCGGCCGTCGGGCGCGAGCTGGATCGGGTATAGCCGGCCGCGCTTGATCTCGACGCCCCCCTCGGGCAGCGCAGCAGGCCCGATCGCCTCCGCGAGCACGCTGCGCATCAAGGCCTTGTGCCCAACGACGAGCGTGGGCCGAGCTTGCTGCGCAATCTCCACGAAAGCCGGGCGCAAGCGGTCCAACATGTCCTGCGCGCTCTCCCCGCCGGGGGGGCGAAACTCCAGCGGCATAAGATGGGTCGGGATGAAGCCCGAACCCGGATCGGCGAGCAAATCCGCACTGAGACGCCCCTCCCAGGCGCCCCAATCCTGCTCGACAAGGCGCGCATCGAGCCGCACCGGGCGGCCTTGGGCCAGGATCTGCGCCGTCTCGCGTGCCCGAGACAGGGGGCTCGCGACGATCAGAGCGCGGTCCCAGGGCGCGGGCAGCCGAAGGCCGCGCAGGCGGGCCCGGGCGTCGTCGGTGAGCGGGCGGTCGGCGCGACCTTGGAGCCGGCGCTCGAGATTCCAGTCGGTTGGGAAATGGCGCAGCAGGGCGATCGGCACGCTCACGGCATGATCTCCTGGAGGACCGCATGAAAGATCCGCGCCGCCGCTGCCAGCGAGTGATTGGCCTCGATGCGCGCCCGCGCCTCGGCCGATCGCCGCACCCGATCCGCTGCGGCCGCCGCGACCGCCGCGGCAAAGGCGGGCGCATCGCCTGGCGGCACGAGAGGGCCTGCGACGACCGCTCGGGCCGCCGGCCCGTCTTCGGCGATGACCGGCACGCCCGCCGCCTGCCCCTCGAGCCAAGCCATCCCGACGCCCTCGCCCACCCCGGGCCAAAGCAAGAGATCGGCCGCTGCGAGCCGCGCCCTCAGCGCCGCGCGGTTGTCGATGGCCCCTGCCCAGTCGATTCGGTCGGCCAGCGGCGCGAAGAGCCGTCGCACCTCCGCCTCAGCGGGACCAGCCCCGATCACCGTCAGACGCCAGCGCCCTTTCAGCAGGAGAAGCGCCGCCGCAAGCCGCCGATAGCTCTCAAACTTGTCGCCTGCGCGCATCATCGCGACCGTCAGCAGTGCCAGTTCGGCCCGCGGGGGCCGCGGCGGAACTTGCGGCCCGGCGTCGAGAAACGGGGGCAAGGGGTGCATTTTCGGCGCGTGGCCAGCGGCTTCCAATGCGGGACGGTCGCGCTCGGTGGCCCAAAGAAGCCGGTCGGCTCGAGCGATGGCCGCCTCGGAACGCCCGGCGAACCCGGCCCAGGGGCCATGGCGCCGCTTTGGCGAGATCGAGGGCTCCGTGATCGCGTATGGCAGGGCGAGCCGGTCAGCCAACAGGGGACCAAGGAGGTCCGGCGCCTTGTAATAGCAGTGATAGCTGAGCCAAGCGGCGGGACGGCGGACGGCCAAGCTCGCTTCGAGCCGGGCGGCCTCGGCTTCGGCGGCTTGGATGAGCGTCGCTTGGGCCTCCGGGTCGCCCCGTCCATCCCAAATCCTAAGCCGCGAGACCAGCAACGGCGCAAACCCCGCTTCGGTGAGCGCCGCCATGGTGAGCCGAGCGATCTCGCGGTCGCCTGACGGCACCGGATGATCCGGCGGCTTCATCGGGGCGTAGACCGCGATTTCCGGGCGCGCGGCGCAGGTGCCGCCTCGGTCTCGGCGCGGCGGCGCCGCGAGCGGCGCAGGAGCGCTCATTCGGCCGCCTTGGGCCGCGCCGCGCCGGACCCGCCCCCCTGGAGCGGAGCGGCCGCGCCCAGACCGGCAGCCAGCCGCTCGGCCAGTTTATCGATCCCCGCCTCCATCCCGAACTCGGCGACCAAGCGGGCTCGCGCCTGCACAGCCATCGCATGGCGCCTTTCCGGATCCGCCGCGAGCTCGGCAATTGCTGTTGCCAGCGCTGCGGGGTCGCCGGGAGGGACGAGCAGGCCATAGCGGTCATCCGGCAGGAATTCGGGGATCGCCGAATGCCGGGTCGAGAGGATCGGCAGGGCCTGCGAGGCCGCCTCCATCAGCACATTCGGCAGCCCGTCGCGGTCACCGTCAGCGGCTGTCTTGGCCGGCAGCACGAAGAGATCGGCCGCGCGCATCGCGGCAACGACCTCGGTCTGGTCCCGCTTGCCCCGCCAGTCGATACGCGCGCTCAGCTCCAGCCGCGCCGCCTCTGCCGCGAGCTGCCCGCTGAGCTTACCGCCGCCGATATGCACAAGGCGCCAGTCGAGCCACGCCGGCAGACGGGCGAGGGCGGCCAGCAGATCGTCATATCCCTTCTTCGCCACCAGTCGACCGACCGAGAGGATCTCGAAAGGCCCAGCGGTGTCCCGCTCTGGCGGCGGCGGAAAACGTGACAGATCGAGCCCGTGATAGGCGAGCGTCACCCGGGTTCGCTCGGGAGCGAGCGCATTCAGATGGGCCGCGCCGGCCGCCGTACAGGTGACGGCAAAAGCGGTATCGGCGAGCTTTTCCGCAATCTCCCAATCGGGTGTCGTCCAGATGTCCTTGGCATGGGCGGAGACGCCCCAGCCAAGCCCGCGCATCACGCCGGCATAGCGGGCGACCGAGGCGGGCGTGTGGAGAAAATGCACGTAGAGAAACCGGGTTTGGGGCGGCAGCTCAGCGGCAAGGACACAGGCCTGACCGAAACGGCGAATGCGGTTGCGTGTGAGGTCGCGGCGCAGATCCCGCAACCACAGGCGCAGCGCCGACCAGAAGCCCGGGAGCGGGCGTGCCGCGGCAAGGCCGCGCAGGACCCGCAGCGGCGCCGCGTGGAGATACTCCGGTAAATATCTGCGGTCTGCCCGGATCTGCCCATGGATCGGGTGGGTGCGGTCGTCATAAGGCGCCCGGAGCGACCAGATATCGAAGCGGAAGCCGCGATCCTCCAGCGCCTTAAGCTCCTGAGCGATGAAGGTCTCCGACAGGCGGGGATAGCCCTTGACGACCACAGCCAGAGGCGGGGCGGACGAGGCCGGGCGCTCGATCGCAGCCGGGTCGTCGGATGCGCTCACGCCGGCCCCACGCCCAGCAGCGCAGGTGGCTGGTCGCCCGCCACGACACGTCCGGCAATGGCGTCGAGCCCGTCGAGCAACCCGGGGATCTGGGTCTCCGAGGGGCGGGGCTGTTCGGCCAGTCCGCGGATCGCAGCCGCCATCGCGGCCGGAGCACGGCCATCGCGTTCCTCGGTCAACATGCGAACCAGCCCGCGGCGCTCGGCGGCGGCGGCGCGGATCAGCTGCTCCTGTCGCGGCCGGATGCGGGGGACGATCACAGCGGGTCGATCTGTCGAGAGGATTTCGCAAAAGGTGTTGTAGCCCCCCATCGCGACGACCCCAGCGGCATTGGCGAGCAGCGCCTCCATCCGCCCATGGAAGCCCATCGCAGTCACCCGCTCGCCGAGTCGCGCCACGCGCGCATCGAAGCCGGCCCGCGCCTGGGTCGCCATGAAAGGCCCGTAGACCACCACGGCGGACGGCTCCAAGTCAGGATCCGCTTCATAGGCTGAGAGCACCCAGTCGACGAGCCCCGCGCCATCGCCGCCGCCACCGGTGGTCACGAGCAGATAGGGCGGCGTCGGCAACTCCGTGTCGCCAGGCGGCACCGCATCGGCCAAAGACCGACGAAGATAGCCCGTGTAAACCACGCGCCGCTCCATCCGGGCGGAGAGCCCGAGCCCCGACAGCGGCTCACAGATCTCGGGCACGCCATAGACCCAGATCTGGTCATAGAAGCGCTCGATGGCCTCCAGCGCCCCCTTGCGCTCCCATTCCCGGGCGAGCGCGTCCTCCTCATCCAGGACATCGCGGATGCCCAGGACGATCCGCGCGCCCCGCGCCCGCGCCGCCGCGAGCGTATCCGCCATCTCCTGTCGGAAGCCCCAGGGCTCCTTGTCAACGATGATCAGCTCTGGCGCAAAACCCGCGTCGGTTGCCGAAAGGATATTGCCGCGCAGGCTCACCATTTCGTCGAGCCCCAACCTCAAATTCGAGGACGTGTAGCTGCCGTCTGCCAACTTCACCACACCTGGCAGGCGGACATGGTCCACCCGTTCGGGAAAATCGAACCGACCCGCAATCGGGGAGCCGGTCACGATGAGGGCGGACAGCCGAGGATCTGCCCCGGTGAGCGCTGTCGCAATTGTCCGCGAACGGCGAAGATGCCCGAGGCCGAATGTGTCGTGACTGTAGAGGAGGACGTGGCGGTCTGCTCCCCCGCCTGTTGCGGGATATGCTCGTCCCATGCGGCTCCCCCTTTCGGACGGCTCAGCGCACACCTGCCGCATCTTCACGGGACGAGCAAGACCCCAATGGCCGATGCGCCGCCGTAAAACCCGCGCCTCACGAGAACGCGCACAGGGGATGACCTGGTGTTGACGCTGGCCTAAGTTTGAAAGTCGAGGCTGACCTCGCACCCGCTGCTTGCGCTCCGAGCGCCCGTGACCATGGAGGACATCCGCGCCGTGACGCGCCGACTTGCCGCCTGCCTTGCCGCCTGTCTGCTCGTTGGCCTCTGGCTCGCGCCCGTCGCCGTCGCTCAGCAGTCCCCGCTCGACTATCAACGCCTCCTGGGCGCGACCTCGAGCACCGGCGCGGACGACACCGCCTCCGGTGCGCAGCAGTCGCGTCCGGTGTTCGACCCCTCGAGCGTACCCGATGGGGCGTCTTACGGCGCGCTTTCCGCCGAGCCGACAGATCCGGCGGAACCGAATATGCTCGGCCGGATCCAGGTTTCGGTCGTGGCGTTCCAGGAACGGCTCTATTCGGTCGTCGTCCGCGCGCCGGATGCAATGGCTGAGCTGTGGACCACCCTTGAGATCGCGAGTAAAACCGGTGAGCCGTCTTACTTCATCGGGGTTTTGCTCTTTGCGCTGGTGCTGCTGGCGCTGGGTCGCGCCGTTTCGAATCTCTTCGCCTCCTTCATCGCGCGCCCGCTCTTCGTCAATCTCCAGAAGCCCAACCCGATCGGCTATCGCGACAAGCTGCCCGTCGCAGCCTATCGCGTGATGCTGACCGGGATTGGCACAATCCTCGGGATATCAACCGCCTCCGCCGTCGGCCTCTTCTATCACGACGGCGACGAGGCAACGCTCAACACCGTGGTCATCATCTTCGCCTGCTATGCCGCGTTCCTGATGATCGACACGATCTGGCGCATGATTTTGTGTCCGTTCCTGCCCAATTATCGGATCCCCGCGATCAGCACGTCTGAGGCCCGGCGGCTCTATCGCTGGCTTTATGTGGTCAGCGGCTTTGGGGTGATTACGATCGGCTTCGGCTATTGGCTCGCAGCGATGGACCTGCCCCGCGAGCTGCTGGTGCTGTTTTCCGTGAGCCTCAGCGGGATCATGGTGGCCGGCATCTTCGTGATGCTGCGAACGAACGCCAAGACGATCAGCCGGATCATTCTCGACGGCCAGCCGCGGTCCAAGATTTCCTGGGTGACGGTGCTCGCGCTCAATCTCTGGGCGCCCTTTGCCGTTGTCTATTTGATGGCGGCCTGGGGGAAATACGCCGTCGATATGGTCATGGGCACGAAGGGCGAACCGCTGGGGCTCACCGTGCCCTATTTGGTGGCGCTCGGAGGAACTCTGATCTATGCGATCGCCAACTACGTGATCGAGCGCTGCTTCGAGCGCTCCCGACATATCAAGGCCGCCAATACCCAGAGCGTGGTGGCCGAGGCCAATGAGGCAGCGTTCGACGCGCCCCCACCTCTCGAGATCGAAATGCGGCGCGAGGATTTCGGGTCCTCCGGCGATATCGACGGCGACGGCTCAGAGGAGGGCAGCGCGATCCGCTCCCATCAGCTGATCGATCAACCGCCGCGCTTCGTCTTCCCCAACCGCGGGATGCGGAGCTTCGAGGAGTTGGCCCGGCGCGTCGCATCGCTGTTCGCCATCGGGGCGGGCGCCTATGGTCTGCTTTACTACTGGGGCGGCGAGGCGCTCTTCAAAGAGACCATGCTGTTGGGCGTCGCCGAGGACGTGATCGACCTCGCTTTTTTCGGCTATGTGCTGTTCCATGCGATCCGCATATGGATCGACCGCAAGATCGCCGAAGAAACCGCTGACGCCCCCGAGCAGGAGATGGGCGAAGGCGAGGGCGGCACCGGGGCATCGCGACTGGCCACCTTGTTACCGCTCGTGCGCAGCTTCGTCCTCGGGATCATCGTCATTGCCATCTTCCTCGCGGTCGCAGCGGAGACCGGGCTCAATGTGGCGCCCCTTTTCGCGGGTGCGGGCATCTTGGGTCTCGCCATCGGCTTTGGCTCTCAGACGCTGGTGCGCGACATCCTGTCTGGCGCATTCTTCCTGCTCGACGATGCCTTCCGTCGCGGCGAATACATCGATGTCGGCGAGGTGAAGGGCACGGTGGAAAAGATTTCGCTGCGCTCCTTCCAGCTGCGCCACCATCTTGGCATGCTGCACACCATCCCCTTCGGCGAGATCAGTCATCTGACCAACTATTCCCGCGACTGGGTGATGATGAAGCTCCCCTTGCGGCTCACCTACGACACCGATGTGGAGCGGGTGCGCAAGCTGGTGAAGAAGCTCGGCCAAGAGCTGCTCGAGGATCCGGTGATCGGGGAGAAGTTCCTGCAACCGCTGAAGTCGCAAGGGGTGATCGAGATGCAGGACTCGGCAATGATCGTGCGGGTGAAATTCATGACCCGGCCGGGCGAGCAGTGGGTAATCCGCAAACGGGTGTTCCAGGAGATCCGCGAGCTCTTCGAGCGCGAGGGCATCAAATTCGCCCATCGCGAGGTGACCGTGCGCATCCCCGATCTCGAGCGGCGCGATGTGAGCGATACGGAACGCCAGGCAGTCGGTGCCGCCACCCGCAACGCCCTCGACGTGATTGAAGGCGAGCAAGCTTTGGCCATGGCTGGGGGGCCGCGCGGCCCGGTCGACGACCGGTAGCCATCGGGAACCATCGCCGGCGTGACTTTGCTCCCTGTGCCCGGACAAGGCGGTAAATCAAGGACCAACCTGGAGGGACGCGGATGACGCAACGCGTCAGGCGGCGGTTCTCGCCGGAGTACAAGGAGCAGGCGGTTGCGCGGCTGTCTCAGCCTGGGGCGTTCTAAAGCAGCGTGGCAGCGGAGTTGGGTGTGACGGCGACGCAGCTGAAAACCTGGAAACTTGAACTTAACGCGGCGAGCTCAACGGCAGCGATTGCCGCTCTAAGAGCCGAGGTG
>JBHJGY010000084.1:0-39985 GCA_050331335.1 Pikeienuella sp. | reverse complement strand
CATCCTCCGCGGGGAGGACGCCCAAGGCGAGTTCTACTCGATTGCTATCGCCAACAACGCCCAACAAGCCGACACCGGGACCAAGATGATCCATCTTGGTAAGAACACAAAATCGCGGATCGTTTCGAAAGGTATTTCGGCCGGTCGGGCTCAGAATACGTATCGTGGGCTCGTCGACATCCACAAGCGCGCCGGCGGAAGCCGCAACTTCACCCAATGCGACTCGCTGCTGATCGGGGGCGACTGCGGCGCCCACACGGTGCCGTACATCCACGTGAAGAACACCACGTCGAAAGCCGAACACGAAGCCACCACCTCGAAGGTTGACGAGGACCAGCTCTTCTACGCCCAGGCGCGCGGGCTCGACGAGGAGGAGGCGGTGGCGCTAATCGTCAACGGCTTCTGCAAGGAGGTCCTGCAGGAACTTCCGATGGAGTTTGCGGTCGAGGCGCAGAAGCTCGTGGCGATCTCGCTCGAAGGCTCGGTTGGGTGATGGTCGGGAGCAATCTCGACGAGGGCGAGCGGCGGGACACGCGCCGGCTTTTCATCTACGGCGACGGTGCGCGAGAGGGCGTGGCCGGCGGCCTGCTCGTGACTTTGGGAGGCGTGGTGCTGTTCAGCTCGGTCGAGGCGGCGTGGCTGCCGCTCGCCCTCAAAGTGGCGCTGACAGGAGCCGTGGCCCTCGCGGTCGGTGTCGGTCTGGCCATGTGGCTCGGCGGGATCGGCGCCCGGCGCGAGGCGCGCGCCCAGGCAGCGTATCGAGATGCCAGGGAGGTTGAGACCCGGCGGCAGATTGCAGAGATGAGGGCGCGGGAGGCGAGACGGTCGTGACGTCGCGCCTCGCCCAGGTTGCCCGGACGGTCTCGATCTCTTGCGCCTTTGAAGCGCGGCTCTGGCGGCGTGGTTCGAGCGACGATATCCAGACGCAGGGAGTAAACAGATGACCGGTCCGGTGGTTCACCTTGACGACATCACCTTGCGCGACTGGCGCCATGGAGAGGGCTATGCGGCCAAGCTCGGGCGGATCGGTGGCGTCATTGGAGCCAAGCAACTCGGCTGCCAGCTCCACATTCTGCCGCCGGGCAAGGCCGCTTTCCCGCGCCACTTCCACCATGTGAACGAAGAGATGTATATCGTGCTCGAGGGAACGGGAACGTTCGACTGGAACGGGACCCAGTATCCGGTTCGACAAGGCTCCATCTGTGCCGCGCCGGCTGGCGGGCCCGAGACCGCGCGCAAAATCTGGAATTCGGGAGACACCGATCTCGTCTTTCTGTGTGTCTCGACGCGGCGGGATCCGGATGTGTGCGAGTACCCGGATTCGGGCAAGTTCATGGTCGCATCCGGCACCCCCGACGGGGCGGGCCTGCTGCAATCGGCGCTCTTCTTTATGGGACGGCGCGACAGCGCGGTCGATTACTGGGACGGAGAAGACCAATGATCCTCACCACAACTCCCTCGGTCGAGGGTCAGCGCATCGCCGAGTATCGCGGTATCGTCGTCGGCGAGGCCATACTCGGCGCGAATGTCTTCAAGGACCTCTTCGCCGGTATTACCGACATCCTGGGCGGCCGCTCCTCCGCCTATGAGCAGGAACTCGGCAAGGCGCGGATGACCGCGCTTTCGGAGCTGGAGCAAAAAGCGCGGGAGCTCGGCGCGACTGCGGTGGTGGGGATCGATCTGGATTACGAGGTCGTGAACAACATGCTGATGGTCTCCGCTTCTGGCACCGCGGTGCGGCTGGCCGAGGACGCCTAAGGGACCGCAGTTAAGCACGGATTAATCGCCAGCGGCCATGCTCGCGGCAAACCGGGCGCGCAGGGGGCGCGCCCGCGTGGGCAAGGAGGCAAGACCCGTGATGCAGATGACCGAAAACGCCGGCGAAGGCGCTGGCTCAGTGAGCCAGGCAATCGCGGAGACCATCGCAGAGGCCATGGCCCGGATCGACCAAATCGATGGCGATCCCGTTATCCGGCAGGCGATCGCGCGGGTCGCAGTGCGGCAGTTCGGCCGGTCGATGGCGGCCCGGTTCCAAGATTGCGCACCGTGGGTCGCGCGGGAGATGGCAGCCGGGGCCGAAGAGATCCGGGACGCCGCGCTCGCAGAAGCGGCGGGGCTCGACCCGATCGCGGTCGCGCAGTCGCCGGTCTCGCAGGCTGACGAAACGGATGCCGGCGCGGAAGGGCAAGACCTCGCGGAATTTGGAACGGACGAGACAGAAACGACCTCGGCGGCCTCCCCGCCGGCGGAACAGCCAGGAGACGAGAGAGATGCTGGAGATCAAGAACTTGCATGTGCGGCTGGAGGAGGAGGACAAGACGATCCTCAAGGGCCTCAGCCTGACGGTGGAGCCGGGCCGGGTGCACGCGATCATGGGGCCCAACGGCTCGGGCAAGTCGACTCTGTCTTACGTATTGGCGGGGCGCGAGGGCTATGAGGTAACCGAGGGGTCGGCGACGCTCGACGGCGCTGACCTGCTCGACATGGAGCCCAACGAGCGCGCTGCTGCCGGGCTTTTCCTCGCCTTCCAATACCCCGTCGAGATCCCCGGCGTGGCGAATATGACCTTCCTGCGCACTGCGATGAACGCCCAGCGCAAGGCCCGCGGCGAGGCGGAGATCTCCGCCCCCGACTTCCTCAAGCGCGTGCGCGAGACCGCCAAGGGATTGAACATCGACAACGATATGCTCAAACGCGCCGTCAATGTCGGCTTCTCCGGCGGCGAGAAGAAGCGCAACGAAATCCTCCAGATGGCGATGCTGGAGCCGAAGATGTGCATCCTCGACGAAACCGACTCGGGTCTGGATGTCGATGCGATGAAGCTGGTCTCGGATGGGGTGAACGCTCTGCGCTCGGCCGGCCGCGGTTTCTTAGTCATCACCCATTACGAGCGCTTGCTGACCCACATCGCGCCTGATGTCGTCCACATCATGGTCGACGGTCGAATCGTCGAGACCGGCGGCCCCGACCTCGCCCGCAGGGTGGAGGAAGAGGGCTACGGCGATATCGGCAAATCTGCGGCCTGAGGGGTACGTCCATGCTCACCGAGACCCAGCGCGACGAGAAACGCCGGCTCGCGGAGGCGCTCCTGGCCGCCCTGCCGCTGCCCGAGGCCGAGGCCGGCTGGGCACGCGACGCCCGCGCCGCGGCCCGCGCCCGCCTGCTCGAGGCCGGCGCCCCGATCCGCCGTGACGAGTACTGGAAGTACACCGATCCGAGTGCGCTCACCGCACCGCAGGCCCCCCCCACCCCGGTCGATCGGGCGGTCGTGCCCGAGCCTCCGGCGGGGATCGACGCACCGCGCATCGCCTTTGTGGACGGCCGGTTGCGCACTGCACTCTCTGCGCCTTTTCCGACCGAGGGGCTGACCATCGCTTCGCTGTCGGCGGTGCTCTCGCGCGACATCACCTGGGCGCGCGAGCTGTTCGGCACACTGGAAGCGGCTGGCCAGGAGAAGGTGCTGCGTCCGCTGGCGAGCCTCAACACCGCAGCTGCGACCGAGGGCCTCGCCATCCACGTGACCGGGCCAGTGGCGGACCCGATCTGCCTCGCTTTCGCGAGCTCCGGAGCGGGCGGCGCGCTGTGCCGGCAGGCGATCCGGGTGGAGACCGGCGGCGACCTCACGCTGATCGAGATCGGCGTGCCTGGCAATTCGGCGCTCGAGGTAGATGTTGCGCCGGGCGGCGCCTTTCGTCACATTAGGATCCAGGACGATCCCGGCCAACCGTCGGCGGCACATGTCTTCGCGCGGATTGCCGAGGGCGCGGTCTTCAAGTCCTTTACCCTCACCAGCAATGGCGCGCTGACCCGAAACGAGAGCGTGATCGAATTCGTGGGCGATGACGGCATCGGGCATATCGCAGGTGCCATTCTTGCCCGCGGCGACAGCCACACCGACAACACGGTGTTCGTCACCCATGGAGCAGAGCGCTGCGAGAGCCGCCAGGTCTTCAAGCAGGTGCTCGACGGCGCGGCCCGTGCCATCTTCCAAGGCAAGATCTTCGTCCGCAAGGGCGCTCAGAAGACGGACGGCTACCAAATCTCCCAGGCGGTGCTGCTCTCGGACGGGGCGGAGTTCTCCGTGAAACCCGAGCTGGAGATCTATGCGGACGATGTGAAATGCTCGCATGGCTCGACCACCGGCGCGCTCGACCGCACGGCATTGTTCTATCTGATGTCCCGCGGTGTCCCGCGGCGCGAGGCAGAGGCGCTGCTGATCGCCTCATTCGTCGCGGAGGCCATCGAGGAGATCGACCGGACGGATCTGCAGGAGGTGATGCTGGGCTATGTCGCCGACTGGATGCGCGCCCGGGCCTGAGCGATGGGGTCCGATCCGCAGCAAGGGCTCGCGCTGAGGGTGCTCGGTGCCTGGGGCGATTTGCGGGGGAGCCTGCGCTGGCTCCTTGCGCAGCGTCCCAGCGAGACGACGCTCTACGTCTTCTTCGCGCTTTCGGGGCTCGCCCTCTTCATGGCAGCGCTGGCCAACTATGTCCTCAGCGGTGGCGGGCCGCTGACCGGGGAGGCCATCGCCGGCTTTCTGGTAACCGGCTTCATCGTCTTCGGCCTGATCTGGCCGCTTACGGGCTATTTGCTGGCTTTAATCGGCCATGGGCTGGCGCGGGCGTTCGGGGGGACGGGAAGCGGTCATGCGAGCCGTGCCGCCATGGCCTGGGCCGCGCTTGTCGCTTCGCCCGTGTTGGTCGTGGCCTCGCTCGGAGGGCTGGCGATCGCGCAGGCGGTGCCGCCGGGGGCGGCGGACCTCATTCGCAGCGCCGGGCTTGTCGCCTTTTTTGTCGCACTCGCGCCGTGTTTTGCCGAGGCGCATGGGTTCAGCCGCGCTTGGCCAGTGGTCGCGGTAGCGGCGCTGCTTCTCGTGGCGCTCCTGGGTGCGCTCGGCTTGGCGACCGGCTGACTGCCCCCTGTTTCCCTGGCACGCCCCGGCCACAGATCCGCCGCATTTGCGCCAAGCTCTCGCCGCCCTGGGGCGACATCAGACGCATAACGCTTTTGCGCTCACCGCGTGGTAGTGTAGGGTGCGGGGCGCAGACCTCGGGGGAGAGCCCGGGGGGTGTTGCGTGGTTCGAGGGTTGTTGGTGCCCGCCAGACTAACCGTCAAATCGCAGAGGATCGAGGCCGCGCATGACCAGCGAGACCGTCGAAGACCTTCCGGAAGTCCATCTCGAAGACGTTCAGCAGCCGCTAGAGCCGCTCACGGGCATGTCCGTCTGGGCGCGCATCCGCCTCAGCTATCGCGACATGCGTCACACAACGCGGGCGCTGATCGAGGAGGAGCCATCGGAGGCGCGGCTGCTGTTCTTCGTGCTCCTGTCCGATGTGATCTTCTTCCTCAGCTTCGGCGTGCGCCTCATTGTCTCGCCCAGCCAGGTGGTGTCGGAATACCTTCCGGTTCCGGCTCAGCTCGGCACGGCACTGTTGGGCATTTTCCTCGTGCGCACGCTGGCGCTCTACATCTTCTCGGCCATCGTCTGCCTCGTTGGCCGAGCACTTGGCGGCCGCGCCAGCTGGCGTGATAGCCGCGCCGCAATCTTCTGGGCGTCTCTGGTGGCGGCACCGATTGGGGTTCTGGGCGCGATCATTGGCGCCGCCTTCTCCCATCTGGAGCCGATCTATCCGATCTTCGCCTCCTCCTTGCTCGCTTGGCCTCCGATCCTGATCGGCATCGTGGCCTTCGTGTTCTTCCTGTCGGCAGGGGTCGCCGAGGCGCACCGCTTCCGAAAGACGTCGCCGGTGTTCATCACGTTTTCGGTCTTGACGTTGGTTCTTCTCGTTGTCGTTCTGATCGCCGGACAAAGCCTAATGGATACCCTCGGATTGACTGTGTGATCATCGACCTGCTCGGGCGCGTTGCCGAATGCGTTTACACCCCGCGGCGCTCCATCCGGCGCCTTCTCGAACTCGGGCCGCATCGGCCGGACATCATCCTGCAGATGGTGCTGTTGGCCTATGTCTTGCAGGTGCTGCTTTTTGGCTTGCTCACAGATCTGCGGCCTGATGACCGAAGCATCCTGGAGTTCCACTTCCAGGGTGTGATCAACCATGTGATCAGCTTCATCGTCTTGGGCGCTCTGGTCTTTGGGATCGGCCGTATGTTCGGCGGGCAGGCCACCGTGGCGGACGCCTTCGCCGGGGTCGCCTGGATCGAGCTGGTGTTCACCTTCCTGCTTCCGATGGGGGTCGTCGGCCTTCTGCCGGCGGAAGGGGGCGAGCCGTCGGGGTTCGGGGCGCTCTTGCTGTTAGGCACGGTCGGCATAGGTATCTGGATGATGACAGGGGCTGTTGCCGAGATCCACCGGTTCAAAAGCACGTGGTCGGTCTTCTTCGGCCTAATGATCGTTCTCACGATCGGCAGCCTCTTGTTTATGACCCTTGTCCCGCGCGCGTGACGCGGGGCTGCTAATCCCAGAGGTCACTTATGTACGACATCGAGGCCATCCGCGCCGATTTCCCTATTCTGTCCCGCGAGGTGAACGGCACCGGGCTCGTTTATCTCGACAATGCTGCCTCTGCTCAGAAGCCCAAGGTGGTGATCGAGGCCGTGCGCGAGGCTTATGAAAGCGGCTACGCCAATGTTCACCGCGGGCTGCATTTCTTGTCCAATCAGGCGACAGAGAAGTTCGAGGCGGTGCGTGGCAAGATCGCACGGTTCCTCGGCGCGGCCTATGAGGACGAGATCATTTTCACCTCCAATGGAACCGAGGGGTTCAACCTCGTCGCCCAGGGCTGGCTTGCGCCGCGGATCGAGCCTGGCGATGAGATCTTGCTCTCGGTGATGGAGCACCACGCCAATATCGTCCCGTGGCATTTCTTGCGCGAACGTCACGGCGCCGTTCTCAAATGGATCGACACCGATGCGCGCGGCGAGATCGACCTAGACCAGCTTGCGGATGCGATCGGCCCCCGCACCAAGCTGGTCGCGTTGAGCCACATGTCGAACGTACTGGGAACGGTGAACCCTGCGCGCAAGATCGTGGAGATCGCCAGAGCGAGGGGCGTGCCCGTGCTGCTCGACGGTTGCCAAGCATCGGTGCATATGCCGATCGATGTCGCGGAAATCGGTGCCGACTTCTATGTGATTACGGGACACAAGCTGTATGCGCCCTCGGGCTCCGGCGCGATCTATATTACCCGTGCGCGCCAGGCGGAGATGCAGCCTTTCAAGGGCGGCGGCGACATGATCAAGACCGTGGCAAAGGATGCGGTCACCTACAACGACCCGCCGCACAAGTTTGAGGCCGGCACGCCCAACATCGTTCAGGTCATCGGTTTCGGGGTCGCGCTCGATTATCTGGAGCGACTCGGTATGGAGCAGATCGCAGCCCATGAGCGGGATCTGCGCGACTATGCGCAGGCGCAGCTCGCGGGGTTAAACTGGCTCCAGATCCACGGAACTTCTGAGTCCAAGGGAGCGATCTTTTCTTTCTCGATGGAGGGGGGCGCGCATCCTCACGACATCTCCACGATCATCGATAAGAAGGGGATCGCGGTCCGCGCCGGCCATCACTGCTGTCAGCCGCTGATGACCCATCTGGGCGTAAGTGCCACCGCTCGCGCGAGTTTTGGGCTCTACAATACCCGTGCCGAGGTCGACAAGCTGGTCGAGGCTCTGGAGTTCTGTCACGAGCTCTTCGGCTGAGCTGTATCGGGGGTCGCCGGGCGCCTGTTGCCCTCTTGCCGCAGAGCAGCGCAATTTCCTCGCGCCAACGGCGCTCATCGCGCATTTTTCCAAGCCTGTAAAAATTTTCTTTGTGGACACTGCATAGTTTCTTTGGGAAGGCTTGCCGACCGACCTTAGACTTGAGGGGATCAAGATGACCTGCGGACCTGCGAATACCGGCCAACACACCGGTTCGACCCATCATGGAGCCGACGCCTTCAGCTTCGGCCAAGACATCCTCGGCACGCATATGAGCGCGATGGCGCTCGTTTGGACCGCTCCTTGGCGAGCGGCCAGCGTCGTCATGAGCGAAGCACTCCGCGAGACCAGCGAGCGCCTGCGCTGAGCTGATCGCTCGGCGCGCGGCCTGCGCGTCGAGTTCCGCACGTCAGGGCGCGGCTGGCAGGAGACGCAGCGTCCCGACCGACCCTCCGCGCACATCCTCGTCGCTCATCGACATCGGCAGCATATCCCCCCGCGCCCAGGGTTCGGCCATATGGTCGTACCACCTGGAGAACGGATGACCGCTTTGCCCGGTCGCGGTAATCCAGACCGAGCGTTCGAGATCCGCGAAGTCGATCACCAGCCGAAGCCCCGCCGCATTAACATTCGCGAACGGCGTCTCCCCCCGGCCCGTGACCTGGCCCCGCATCAGCGTATAGGTTCCGCCGGAGGTCTCTTGCTCGATGTTCACCGCGAGTCCGAGCCAGCCCATGAACCCCAATGGCATGTGACGGTGCACGGCCTTATGCTCCTCGCCCCAGCGCCAACCAGCGATCGTGGAGCCATGGGCGCGGGACAACGAGGTCATTGCATCGTCGAGCGCGGCCGCCGCGATCTGCGCGCATGTCTCTTCCTCCGGCGTCTTGATGACATCGCACCACACCCCAGCGCCGTCGAGATCACGAAACACCCGCTCCACAAAGAGCGGCCGGAGCCCGGCCGCCTAGCGGAACAGGCCTCCGAGCTCATCCGCCGCCAGCCGATGCGTGAGACGGCGCATCCACTCCATAAAGATCAGCGGCTCCGGGCTGTGCTAGTCCATCTCGCCATTCCACTCCCCAAGCAGCGCCAAGGCCTCGGCGCGAAGCCCGGTCTGGTCCGCCGCTGAGGAACGCCACCAGAGATCCCGCGCGATCAGCGGCAGCACGGATCGGGCCATTTCCGAAACCGTGTCCGCCTGAAGCGCGACGAAGCTGTCCCGCGAATGGAAGCGCCGGCCCGACAGCTCCTTGCGGATCCGCGCAATCCGATAGGGCGGCGCCCAGTCGAAGCCCAGATGCTTGGGGAAGGGCGCGTCGCTCAGCCGGTCGTTCGCCGTGGCCAACGCCCCGTCTTCGGGCGCGCGCAAGAGGGGCAATGCGTCGCGCGGCACCATCCCGTCCCAGTCATTGGTGACGAGCCAGCCACTCACCGGAAGCCGACCCTGCGCGCGATTTCCCGCGCGCCGCAGTGGCACCCGACCCGCCAGCGTCATGGCGATCTCGCGCCGGTCGGCCAGGGTAAGCACTTGCCCGGGTGCCGCGACCATCTCCGCCGCCGGAAGCGCCGCTTCGACATCCTCGGCCGCCAAGAGGAGCCCCAGCGCGCTCAGGGCCTGGTCCTCATCGGTAAGCGCCGTCCAGGCGAGCGCCGCAACATGGGCCTCGGGAGTGATGGCATCCACGCCATACATCTGGGGCGTCAGCACGGGTCCGTGGCGGGTGGTCCGCACCGTCTCGACCAGGGGCGCCTCCCCGGCGACCTCGATGCGGATGCGGCGGGTCTCGAAATCCCGCCAACCCACAGGAGTGAGATACTGGCCCGGATCGGCCGGGTTCAGCTTCTCGATGTAGAGATCTTGATCGTCGATCTGGGCCGTCGTCAGCCCCCAACCAACCCGACCGTTATGACCGATCACGATGGCGGGAACCCCCGGCAACGTGGCCCCGATGCCAGCAAGATCACCGCCCCGGAGGCTCGCCAGATACCAGAGCGACGGCGCCGAGAGCCACAGATGCGGATCGTTGGCCAGCAGCGGCGCGCGCGACGAGGACCGAGAGGCATCCACCACCCAGGCATTCGAGGCGCCGCTATATTCGGGACCTGCGGGACTGCCGAGGGCCGCCAGCAGCGGATCGACCTCCGGCAAAGGCTGGGGGGGCACGGGCAGCCCGGCCCGCTGTCCCGGATCCGGCTCCTCGCTGAAGCGTGGCACCGTCAGACTGGCTTCGCCGGGATAGTCCGGCAGGATATCGCGCACCCGCTCCGGCGGCAGCGCAAGCTGGAAAAGGGCCCGGCGCACCTCCTCCCGCGCGGAATTCGTCAGTCGGAACGCCATCATCTTCAGGATCCCGAGGCTGTCGGCGGGGGTCCAGGGCGCGAACCCGTCGCCGAATAGGAAGAACTCCGGCGCCCCGCGGCCGAGCGAGTTCGCATCTACATGGCGGATCCAAGCGTTGACGCCGGCCGCATAGGCGTCGAGAGCGACCCGCGTCGCGGGCGTCTGATGCACCAGCGAGCGACGGGCATAGCCGTAAAGGTCCAGCGTCTTCATCAACCGGTCGAGCTCGACCGTGCGCGCGCCGAACAGCGCCGAGAGCCGCCCCTGCACGGCGCGCCTGTTAACCTCCATCTGCCAAAGCCGGTCCTGGGCGTGCATCATCCCCAGCGCGAACCAGGCATCCCGCGGGCTCTCGGCCCGGATATGCGGGATCGCATTGGCGTCGCGGATGACGGTCACCGGCGCTGCCAGACCCCGCGCTTGCACGTTTCCGTCATAGTCCGGCAAAGAGCCAGAGATCAGCACCCATAGGAGCCCTATCGCCACAGACAGAAGTGCCCCGAGCCCGATGACAGCGCGCAGCATCCAGCGCAAAAACCAGTTCATCCGCCCCTCCAGAGCCGTTTCGCCCCTTTCCAGCAGAGCCGCGCCGCCCCCGCAATCGATGTTTTCAGCTGCGCGCACCGTGGGCTATGTCTGGAAAATGTCAGGCATGGAGGACCGAATGGCAAAGGTGAGCTTTCTGGGGCTCGGGGTGATGGGCTTTCCGATGGCGGGCCATCTCGCCGCGAAAGGCCATGAGGTGACCGTCTACAACCGGACGGCGGCAAAGTCCGCTGCCTGGGCCGGGCAACATGGTGGGAAGACGGCGCCCACGCCCCGCGAGGCGGCTTCTGGCTCGGAGTTCGTTATGGCCTGCGTGGGCAATGACGACGACCTGCGCGGCGTCGTGTTCGGCCCCGACGGAGCCTTTGCCGGCATGGCAGAAGGTGCGGTGTTTGTGGATCACACGACCGCCAGCGCCCAAGTGGCGCGCGAGATCGCCGCAGCCGGGGCCGAGCACGGCATCGGTTTCATCGACGCCCCGGTCTCGGGTGGTCAGGCCGGCGCGGAAAACGGCGTGCTGACGGTGATGTGCGGCGGGGAGGAGACCACCTATGCCCGCACCGAGCCGGTGATCGCGGCCTATGCCCGCGCCTGTCGGCTCATGGGCCCTGCCGGCGCCGGTCAGCTCACCAAGATGGTCAACCAAATCTGCATCGCTGGCCTTGTCCAAGGGCTCGCCGAAGGGGTGAATTTCGCGCAGAAGGCCGGGCTAGACGGGGAGGCGGTGTTTGATGTGATCGGCAAGGGGGCAGCGGGTTCGTGGCAGATGGACAACCGCCACCGCACCATGCTGGCGGATGAGTTCGACTTTGGCTTCGCCGTCGACTGGATGCGCAAGGATCTCGGGATCTGCCTGGAAGAAGCCAAACGCAACGGGGCGCGGCTGCCTGTCACGGCGTTGGTCGATCAACTCTACGGCGAGGTGCAGGATATGGGAGGCGGCCGCTGGGACACCTCTTCGCTGCTGCGCCGCTTGCGCCGCTAAGCGCCTGAGGGCTCACTGCACGACCAGGAGCACGTCCTCGAGAACCTCCGCATCCGCCCGGCTCAGATAGCGGAGGCGATATCGCCCCGGAGCGGCGGGCGCCGTCAGCCAATGCGTGGCCCTGGGCTCGGGGTGCCCGTCGAGGGACAACGTGGCGACGACAGCTCCGCCCGCCTCCGCGACGATCTCAACCGCATGGCCAGGCCCACCGGGGCCGACCCGGCTGATTTCGAAACCCTCGCCGGCCGTGACAAGCCCAGGCGCGCGCAAGAAGGCGAGCGTGGCATCGACGGAAAACCCGGCGGACCGCAACAACGCGCCGCGCCGCTCCCCTGCGCCCGGCCCGTGGAGTGCCATCGTGTAACGCCCAGACAGCGCCGGCGCCGCCATCTCGACCAGGCCGGCGACGGCCGCTGACCCGGCGAGCTGCCGTTCGGCCAGCACCTCCCCCGTCGCCGGCGGCCAGGCCCGGATCACGAGCCACGCCCCCTCCGGCGCCGAGACGCTGACCTCGAAGGGAAGCGCCGCCCGCACGACCGAGGGCACCGACAACCCTGCCGGTGCCGCCACCACCTCGAGCAGCGCCACATCCCGTCGCCCGCTGCCGGTCAAGCGCAGGCGATAGCTTCCCGGGCGGCGCGGCGCGGCGACGGTAACCACGCCGAGCCCGGCCAATAGGGGCGTGGCAGAGACAGCGGGCCCGGCCACCTCCTCCGCGCCCGCGGGTCCCGAAATCGGCTCCATCACGAGGATCGCCGGCTCGGAGAGCGGCGGTTCGATCGCCACTTGGACGGAGACGCCCGGATCAACGCTGCCGACGAGCAGCAACTCCGCCCCGGCGGCATGTGCGAGACCGAAAGCCACCGCCGCCCCGAGCGCTGCCGCCAGCCGCCTCATGGCATCGGGATCTCGTTGACCTTCATTGGCACGTGATAGCCCTTCTGGACCGCCGGCCGCTCGGCGATGCGCAGATACCAGTCGCGCACCCGCGGGAAGTCGCTGAGATCCACCTGCTGCCACTCGAAGCGGCTGGTCCAGGGCCACACGGCCATGTCGGCGATGGAGTAGGATCCCGAGATGTAATGCCGGCCCTCGAGCCGACGGTCGAGCACGCCATAGAGCCGCAGCGCCTCTTTGTGATAGCGCTCTTCGGCATAAGGCGCCTTGCCGGGATTGTATTTGAGGAAATGATGCGCCTGGCCGAGAAAGGGCCCCACCCCACCCATTTGCCACATCAGCCACTCGACGGTTTCCCAGCGCTCATCACCCATGAAGCCGCCGTGCTTTTCCGCAAGCCAAAGGAGGATCGCGCCGGATTCCATCAGGCCGCGCCCGGTCTCGCGCTCGACGATGGCGGGGATTTTGTTGTTGGGGGAGATCTTCAGGAACTCCGGGGCGAATTGCTCATCTTTGCCGATATCGATGGCGTGGGCGGCGTAGTCCAACCCCAGCTCCTCGAGCATGATCGAGACCTTGCGCCCGTTCGGCGTCGTCCAGGTGTAGAGATCGTACATCTCGGCTCCCCCTCTGTTCCGGGGGAGCCTACCCGCTCGGCGCGGGGAGCGGAAGCCTCAGCCCCGCCGCCGCGCCACGAGACCGAGCCCGGCGAGACCCGCGAGCATCAGCGGCAGCGCGCCCGGCAGCGGCACGACGGCGCTGCTCTCGGTGGAGAACGTGAGATCGTCGAGCAAGATGAAACTGCCGCTGAGTGCGAAGCTCACAATGTCGGCGTGCGGGCGTATAAAGCCGCGGAATGCTCCCGCATTATTCTGGTTCGGCGTTAAGATCGGCGCTTCGTCAAACAGATTGAAAGTCTCGAGCGAATTGCCGTCCGCATCGAAAATTTCGATAATTGGGTCGTTTCCGACAGGTCCGTTGTCAAACACCGCATAGTTCACAAAGCCACCAACCCCCGACACCGGCGTCTCGAATGAGAAGGTCATGCTCGCGGTCTCTGGGTTTATGCCGACGAACCCGTCCCGATTATCATCGTCTGCGAACCAGAAACCATTGCCACCTAGGCCGAATGAATCAACAAAACCCGAAAACACCGAGCGGGAAGATGTCGAGGTCCAGGTAACGGTGACACCCCCGGCGCTGGCATCTTCGGGTCCGTCGGTGAAGGTTCCCCGAAGAACGTCGTCGCCGTCCGAGAAGTCCTGCACGATCGGATTGATCAGCGCGTTGCTGGTGATCGTGGCCGCGTCGGCCGAGCCTGCGGTCAGCAGGATTGCGGTAATTATATACACACTGAGCATTTGTTTCCCCGCTCAAACTGTAATAGAACAGTACCAACGAAAGATGATTAGGTCAATCCGCTCAGACATGTTGGCCGCCGTTGATCTCGACCTCGGTGCCGGAGATGTAGGCGCTTGGCGCCGTACACAGGAAGTAAATCGTGTCGGCCACTTCCTGAGGCAGCCCGAGCCGGCGAAGCGGGATCGCCTCCGCGAGTTTTTCAGTGCCGGGAGAGAGGATCGCCGTCTCGATCTCGCCCGGGGCGATGGCGTTCACGCGCACGCCTAAGGGGCCAAAGTCATGCGCCATCTCGCGGGTGAGCGCTGCAAGCGCGGCCTTGGACGTGGCATAGGCGGCGCCGGCAAAGGGGTGCACGCGGCTGCCCGCGATCGAGGTGACATTAACGATCGCCCCTTTCGCCGCCGCCAGCTCGTCCCTGAGCCCTCGGGCGAGCACGACGCTTGCAAAGAAATTGACATGGAAGACTTTGCCCCAGTCGCGCAGATCGGTGGAGAAGGTGGACAGCCGCTCGCCATTGGGGCCCTTGGGGGAGATGCCCGCATTATTCACGAGCGCTTCGAGACGGCCGCCGGTCTTGGCCAGCCGCGCGCGCACCAGTTCGACCGCCTGCATCGTGCTGTCGGGGCTGCCGAGATCCACCTGCACATGGTCCTCGGGGCCCGCAGGCCAGGGACAGTTCTCCGGAAATGCCTGCCGAGAGCAGCTGATGACGCGCCAGCCCTCCGCGGCGAAGCGCTGGACCGTCGCATGGCCGATGCCGCGGCTCGCGCCCGTCAGCAACAGTGTCCTCTGCTCGCCCGTATTGGACACCACCGCCCTCCCCTTTCCGCCTTTGTGCAGCCGCAGCCTACCACGGGTCTTGGGAGGGGATCATCCGAGGCAGCTGTTGTCGAGCCCCGGGAACACGGGGACGCGTGAAAGCCGGCTCAGGGGTTCAGCCGTTCCACCCGCCACGGCCGCGCATCGGGTGCGGCACGGCGCCACCGGAACCGGTCGTGCAGGCGGAAATCTCCGTTGGCCCAGAACTCGATCTCAAGAGGCCGCAGGCGAAAGCCGCCCCAATGTGGCGGCCGCGGCGGGTTGATCGGATAGCGCGCCATTAACCGCGCGACCTCTGCCATCAGCGCCCCCCGCGACGACAGGGGCCGCGACTGCGCCGACGCCCAAGCACCGATGCGGCTCTTATAGGCCCGGCTCGCGTAATACGCATCCGCCTGAGCGTCGGAGACCAGTTCGACCGGCCCCCGCAGGCGCAGCTGTCGACCGAGCGACTTCCAGTGGAACACCATCCCGGCTTTCGGCTGCTGTGCGAGCTCCTGGCCCTTCACGCCCTCGAAATTGGTGTAGAAGACGAACCCTCCCGCCGTCTGGTCGGGCTCGATCTCCTTCAGGAGCACCATCCGGACATTGGGCAAACCGTCCCGGTCGACCGTGGCCAGGGCCACCGCATTCGCGTCGTTGATCTCGGTGTTCTCGGCCTCCGACAGCCAAGACTGCGCGAGTGCATAGGGATCGTCGCCGGCGAAAATACCGCTGCGCGCTTCGGTCTCGATGATGTCGGTGTCCTTGGTCTCGCCCATTGGATGCTCCCCGGATCCAGCCGCCTTGCGCCAGACGAGGATATCGCCCCGTCGGCCGAGGTCCAGCCCCCACCCGGGACACCGCACGACCCGGCCAAACCCAGCGCTCCGGCTGCCCTTGAGCGCGCCACAGAATTGCCGTAAAGCCCGGCAACCGACTGGACACGGAGGGTGCGTAATGACGGGGCTGATGGACGGCAAACGCGGCCTCGTCATGGGTGTGGCCAACGATAAGTCGATTGCCTGGGCCATCGCCGCCGCGACCCATGCCCAAGGCGCTGCGCTTGCCTTTAGCTATCAGGGGGATGCGCTGAAGAAGCGTGTCGTGCCGCTCGCTGAGAGCGTCGGCTCGGATCTCGTCTTCCCGTGCGACGTCACCGATGCCGCCTCGATGGATGCGTTGTTTGCCGAAATCGACGCGCGCTGGGGCCAACTCGACTTCCTGCTCCATGCGATCGCCTATGCCGACAAGAACGAGCTCAAAGGTCGGTATGTCGATACCAGCCCGCAGAACTTTCACACCTCGCTGGCGATCTCTTGCTATTCGTTCACGGCGCTGGCGCAGCGGGCCGAGCCGCTGATGACCGAAGGTGGCAGCCTCCTCACGCTCACCTATTACGGCGCCGAGAAGGTGATGCCGCATTACAACGTCATGGGCGTGGCGAAGGCCGCACTGGAGGCCAGCGTGCGCTATATGGCGGCCGATTTGGGGCCGAAGCGCATCCGAGTGAACGCACTCTCCGCCGGGCCGATCAAGACCCTCGCCGCTTCCGGCATCGGTGACTTTCGCTATATCCTCAAATGGAACGAGCTCAACGCCCCGCTCAGGCGCAATGTGAGCCGCGACGACGTGGGCAAGGCCGGGATGTATCTCCTCTCCGACCTCGCGAGCGGGGTCACGGGGGAGTGCCACCACGTCGATTGCGGGTACCATGTGGTGGGGATGAAGGCGGAGGACGCCCCCGACATCGCGCTGGACAAGGGCTGAAATGCCGGGCGGCGGAAGAGCAAGGCGGCAGAAGGACGGGAAATGGCAATTCGTGTACGCGCCGCGGCACTGGTGATCTCGCAGGAGCGCCTGCTGGCCGCATCCCATCATGGCGACGGGATCTGGGCGCCACCCGGGGGCGGCGTCGATCCCGGAGAGCTGAGCGCCGAAGCCGCCGTGCGCGAACTGAAGGAGGAGACGGGGCTTGCGGGCAGAGCCCTGCGTCTCACCCATATCGTGGAAAACACCTTCGAGTATGGCGGGCGGCTGTGCCAGGAGGTCTGCTTCTACCACCTGATCGAGGCGGAGGGCGCGCGCCCGTCAGACGGCGGTTTTCCAGGGCTGGAGCCGCATATCACCCTCGCCTGGCTTTCGCTGTCGGAGATCGCGACGACAGATTTGCGCCCTGCGGCGTTGAAGGCGCATCTGGCCCCCTTGCCCGGCCATCCGGTGCACCTCGTCCAGCGCCCCTGAACGATTGACCGGCGCCAACGGCTCGACGCTCAGCGGGCCGCAAGTGGTCTGCGCTCAGTCAAGCCAAATCGGGTTGGACCAAGCGCGCCGCCCACCCGCATCGACGGCCACCACTCGGATCCATCCACCTTCGCGAAATGGACCAAGGGGCAAGGCGGCCTCGGTGAGCCCTGCGCCGTGCACGACGGCCGACACCGACCGGGCACCGAGTGCCACGACCCGGACAGCAGGCGAACACCGGACACGGATCTCCTCGGGCGACAGCACCACATCGACGAGGCTCGGGCCTTGGCTCGAGTAGTAGGCACCGTCCTTCAGCGCCGCGAGCAATGCCTCCGGCTCGTTCGCTTCGGCCTTGACCATGACCCAACCGCCGAAATGGTCGGGATTGCCGGGGTGGAGATGGGCGTCATCCGTCGCACAGGCGGTCAGCCGGCGCCCCGCATCGAGCATTAGATCGAAAAGCGCCGTACCATCACCCCGATCCGCCTCGGTCTCGCACCCGTGATTGTAGATCTCCACCGCATGCGCTGCCCCGATCGGCAACGCGTCGGTTAAGGTGAGGCCGTACCACTGGGGATGCGCGATCGCGACGAAGGCACCGGCCGCCCGGGCCCGCTCGGCCAACGCAGCGGCGGTCTCCTGGCCCGGAACCGGCGCGAAGTCAGGAGCATGGGGCGGCGTGAAATCGAGCGGCAACCCGACCGCGAGGAGATGCCAGACTTCGCCATTATTCAGCGCGCCCGAATGGATTTCCGCCCCGAGCAGGGTCGTGAAACGGTTGGTCCGGTGTTCCCGTGTATCGGTGATGGGATAACCGTAGCATCCGACGAAATGATCCGAGAGGCAGATGAAGTCGTAGCCCGCCTCTCGATAGCGCTGGCAAACCTCCTGGGCCGGCAGGGCGCCGTCAGAGGCGTTGGAGTGAGTGTGGAGATTACCCCGGAAAAAGCTCCCGGGGCGCGCAAACGCGATCTGCTGCAAGGCCGCCTCCCTCTGGTTGCCACGTTCATCGCGCGTCGGCCTGGCAGCGTCAATCTCGGCTCGATGACAATAACGGGGCCCGGCCGCCCAGGCCCCGTTTAACTCCCGCATTCACCACTGCATCGCGCGTTTAGAGGAGGTCACCGAAGAGATCGAACTCGATCCGCTCCTCACGCAGGAGGAGCCGGTCGGACATCTCGGCCGCTTCCGCCGTCGGATCGGTCTCGTCGCGGCGACCATCGAGCAACGACGCCCGGCTGAACGCGTCGTCGTCGTCCCGCAGCCGACCGTCGAGGGGCTGCAAGAGACCGCCCTTGTCGTCCAACTCGGCGTCGGCCAGACGCTGCTCGAACAGCTTGACGCCTTGCGGACCGACCTGCTCTTCCAGATCGATCAGGATTTGCTGCGTGGTCTGTTCCGCCTCCAGTTCGCCCAGCGTCTCGATCACAAAGCTGATCAGGTCGATCAAGCGGTCGAACAGCCCGAGGATGCCGTCACGGTCGTCGTTTTGGATCACGCCCTGGGCGACCGAGGTGCCGAAATTCACGGAAGTGCCCGCTTCGGCGAGGGTCACCTCGAAGCTTTCGTCGAGTTCAATTTCACGGTCGCCGCGGATATCGATGGGCAACAGCACCGTGTCTTCGCCCGGTGCGAAGGTGACGGTGCCCTGCGGAAGCACCTCGTTGGCATCGATCTGTTCGACCGTCTGCGTGGTAATGGTGGAAGTCGCGCCGGCGTCATTGGCGACGACCCGGGCCGAGATCTGGTCGGCCGCAGAGGTGTTCAGGCCGTCCACCGTGGTCTCGTAGCGCAGACCCAGCGGCGTCGAGATGAGCTGACGGCTGGGGATCGTCTCGACAACGCTGCCGTTAAGCAGGATCTCGACCCGGTCAATCTCTGCCGCAGCGATCGGAGCACGGGTGAGCTGCGGCTCCAGATCGTCGGGATCGAGGATAATCTCGGCAGAATTGTTGTTGAGCCCGTCATCCACGATATCGAGCTGATCGAGCGACGCGCCGGCGCCGACACCGATCGCGCGGATGCCGGCATTGATGCCGTTGGGATCGGTCAGCGTTGCAACCTCGTCGGCGAAATCCACCCCGCTGTTGTTGAAGCCATCGGACAGGAAGAAGACGAAGTTGTCCCCCACCGGTTGTGCCTCGAAAAACTGGATCCCACGCTGCAGGGCACTCTCGAAATCGGTACCGCCGGATGAGTCGGTGGTCTGAAGGAAGTCGACGATATCCGACTCGCCATTGTTGTTGCCGTCGGCGCCGGGACTGCTGACGACACCGATCGTGGCGTTGGAAGAGAAAGGCACCACCGCAACGTTCACGCCGACCTCGAAGCCCGCGTCGTCGATCTTTTCGGTCAACGATTCGTAAGCCGCGATCTCGGCATCGAGGATCGTGTCGGACCTCCCATCGCCATTTCGGTCGCCAACAGGCACATCACCGATGAACGAACCGCTGGTGCTGCCCGAGACATCGATGACGTAAACGATGTTGATCGGGGGCTCCGGGATATCGCCGCTGGCGACGAAGCCGCTCGCGGTGAGCGAGGAGCCGGTGGTGCCGTCGGGCACGGTGAGGCTCACCGAGAGATCCTGCTGCGTGGTCGGGATCGTGGTCTGGTTCTGGGTGGTGACAGTCAGGACGGCGCCGGCGCTGAAATCCTGCGCATCGGGTGGCATGATCCCGGTCCCGCTCACCGAATAACCCAATGTGAGCAACGAGTTGAGATCACCGGAGCGCGTTATCTCGAAAATGAACGGCGTCGAGCCCCGATCGCCTTCGTCCTTGACTGCATCCAGCGCGGAAATCGAGACGGTCGGCGTCTGTTGAGTGCCCGCATCATAGCTGCGGATCGGGGCGTTCCCGCCAATGTCTTCCGCGATCTCTTCGACGATTAAGGTCTCACTGTCGAGACCTTCGACCAAAACGGCCTCGTTAATATTCAGATCATATTGCAGTTTCAGGTGTTCCAGATTCATGGGTCTTTTCCCTTCAAAAAAGTCTTTAGAGTGAGCGTTGCTCAACTCTCGAACAGCACAAGATCAGACGGCATGTCCAAGCCTGCCACACGGTTTAGGATTGTCAGACGCCCCGGAATTGGGCGGACCTTACGCGAAGGTCACTTAAGTTAAATGATTGCGATGCTCTAGACAAAACCGGTCCGGATACCGCTGTCGCCTAAATACCGCCCACACCGACTACCTCTACACCACCCTAACCTGCTGACTTAAACATTGCCCGCACGCAAATTGCAACGGAAAATCCATCCGAGCTTCGACGCTTCCCCGCCCCACCAGAGCCAAGACCGCCGACCGTGGTCGGCCGCCACCGCTGAGGCCGACGGGAGAACTTGACAGGCGCCGCGCGCCCTCGGATGACGGGCCCATGCGGATCGCTACCTTCAACGTCAACGGAATTAAGGCGCGGCTCGAGCAGCTGCTCGCCTGGCTGGGCGACACCGCGCCCGATGTGGTCGTTCTCCAGGAGCTGAAGTCGCCCGACGAGGCGGTGCCGCGCGAGCCTATCGAGGCGCTCGGCTACCATCTCGAGACCCACGGCCAGAAGAGCTTCAACGGGGTGGCCGTGCTCTCCAAACGCCCGATCGAGGACGTCACGCGGGGGCTGCCGGGCGATGACGACGACGCCCAGGCCCGGTGGATCGAGGCGACCATCTCCGGCGAAAGTGGCGCTGTGCGGGTCTGCGGGCTCTATTTGCCCAATGGCAACCCAGCGCCCGGCCCGAAATACGACTACAAGCTGGCTTGGATGCGCCGCCTAGAGACCCGGGCGCGCGCGCTTCTCGCTGACGAGATGCCCGTTGTCATGGCGGGAGACTACAACGTGATCCCAGAGCCGAGGGACGCTGCGCACCCCGAAGCCTGGGTCACAGACGCGCTCTTCCTACCCGAGAGCCGCGCCGCCTGGCGGCGGATCCTCAATCTCGGCTTCCACGATGCGACGCGGGAGACGAGCCAAGCGGAAGGGCGCTACACCTTCTGGGACTATCAGCGCGGCGCATGGCAAAAGGACGATGGCATCCGGATCGACCATCTGTTGCTTAGCCCCCAGGCCGCCGATCTGCTCAACAGTGCTGGGATCGACCGGCAAATGCGGGGGCGCGAGAAGCCCTCCGACCACGTCCCCGTCTGGGTCGAGCTCGATCTCTAATGCCGATCCGTAAGCTCCGGCACCCAAAGGCAGGCGGCTGTGCTCACCCCCGCTTCGGCCGAGGGGGCGCGAAAGGAACGGCCCCCGGCGGTCGCGTCGGGGTGGTCGCCGCAACAAAACGTCGGACAGGCGGTGGGGGGGCCTGCTCGGGGGCCTGCGCGGTGCCGCCATCGCTGCTTGTCTGATCGGCTTGGAGCCTCTCCGGTTCATCGCCGGCGCCCCGTTCGACAACCACGACCTCCAGCCCGTCCAGATCGCGCAAGCCATCCCCGGCCGCGGCCGCATCCCCCCGTGCGCCGGCAACCGCCGGTGCTTCAGCAACCGCCTGCGCGCCAGGATCCTCGGGCGCAGCCCCCGCGGCTGCCAAGAGCGTCTCAACATCGGGTTCGGGACCGGCATTCACGCTCCGAAGACGCGCAACCTGTCGGCGCAGGAGATCCATCATCTCGCCTTCGTCGATCGGCCGGTCGCGAAACCCGGACACCGTGACCAGCACAAGACGCCCGCGGATCTCCACGAAACCACGCCAGAAATCCGGCGCAAGCAGCGCCAGGCCGCCTTTATGGCTGTCGCGCACATGGACATAGAGGGCCGCCGAGGCCCCATCGCCACGGACCATCTCGACAAGCTCGACGGTGCCGCCATCACCGTTGCGGCCCAGCATCTCCAATCCCTCGCCAGCGCCCAACAAGCTCTCGAGCTCGGCGAGCTGGGCCTCTGCCCCGCCCTCTCTACGCGCAGGTGCTCCGGAGATCGCAATTGTCACGAGCCCTGGAAACGACGGCGGCAAGTCGAGCGCCGACCCCTCCGCCACCGGTGACACCACCGCAGCCTCGGTCACGCAATCCGCGATCACAGCAAAGGCCCCGGAGCGTGAAGCGGAAAACGAGCCCCGGGTGAGACAAAGCCCCTCCACCGGCGCCAGCACGAGCGCAACGCCCCGAGCGAGCAGAACGGCGCGCTCCGGCCCCTCCTCCAGGAAGGCATAGGCAGGGGTGCGTTGGCGCGCCAATTCTGCTGCGCGGCCGCTGAAGCCTCGCTCCGGCTGCATGCAGCCACCGATGCCACACAGAGCTGCGACGAGCGCACCGCTCAGAACGATCCGGGCCGGCCGGGACATCCGGTCGGCCCCTAACGCGGGCGCTCACAGATCGGCATAAACATGGCGCTCGCCCTCCTTGCCGGGATGGGTCACCGCACCGTCACAAGTGCGCCCGACAAGCTGCGCGAACTTCCACAGCGCACCGGACCCATAGCCGTGTTGGCGTGGGGGCTTTTCTTTCCAGGCTTTTGAGCGCTGCTTGAGCTCGGTCGCGGTCAGCTTCACCTTAATCGTGCCCTTTTTGGCGTCGATTTGGATGATGTCACCGTCCTCCAGCAACGCGATCGGCCCGCCGACCGCTGCCTCCGGGCCGACATGGCCTACGCAGAAGCCTCGGGTGGCGCCCGAAAAGCGACCGTCGGTGATAAGCGCAACCTTGGCCCCCATGCCCTGCCCGGAGATCGCCGCGGTCGTGGCCAGCATCTCGCGCATGCCCGGACCACCCTTCGGTCCCTCGTTGCGGATCACGAGGACCTCGCCCTCTTTGTAGTTGCGCGCGCGGACCGCTTCGAAGGCATCCTCCTCGCTTTCGAAGACCCGCGCAGGCCCCTCGAATTTCAGCTTCTTCATGCCGGCAACCTTCACGATCGCCCCCTCGGGCGCGAGATTGCCCTTGAGGCCGACAACGCCGCCGGTGGGCGACAGCGGCTTCTCGATGGGGTGGATCACGCGGCCATCCGCCTCTCCGGCAATGTTCTCGAGCTCCTCGCCGATGGTGCGGCCGGAGGCGGTCAGGCAGCCCTGATGGAGCAGCCCAGCGCGCTTCAGCTCTTTCATCACGACGGCCACCCCGCCGACCTCCCAGAGATCCTTCGCCACATATTGGCCGCCCGGCTTCAGATCAACGAAATAGGGGGTCTCTTTGAAGATCTCGCAGACATCCTCGAGCCCGAACGAAATCCCGGCCTCATGGGCGATGGCCGGCAGGTGGAGCCCCGCATTCGTCGAGCCACCGGTGCAGGCGACGACGCGGGCGGCGTTCTCCAGGCTCTCTCGGGTGACGATATCGCGCGCCCGGATGCCCTGCGCGAGTTGGTGCATGACCGCGCGCCCCGACGCCTCGGCATAGCGGTCGCGACTTTGATAGGGCGCCGGGGCGCCAGCCGAATTGAGAAGCGCCAACCCGACCGCTTCGGACACGCAGGCCATGGTGTTGGCGGTGAACTGGCCGCCGCAGGCCCCTTCAGACGGGCAAGCGACGCGCTCGAGCACCGCCAGCGCCGCATCCGTCAGGGTGCCGCCCTGATGCCGCCCCACCGCCTCGAACATGTCCTGCACGGTCAGGTCACGGCCGGCATACTCCTCGGGCACGCCGGAGCCGTGCGGCGCCCGGCCCGGCAGGATCGAGCCGCCATAGAGGAACACAGAGGCCGTGTTCAGCCGCACCATCGCCATCATCATGCCGGGTAGGGATTTGTCGCAGCCGGCAAGCCCCACGAGCGCGTCATAGGCATGGCCGCGCATGGTCAGCTCCACCGTGTCGGCGATCGCCTCGCGGCTGACGAGCGACGAGCGCATGCCTTCATGGCCCATGGCGATGCCGTCGGTGACGGTGATGGTCGTAAATTCGCGCGGCGTCCCCGCCGCTTCCTTTACGCCGAGCTTCACCGCCTGGGCCTGACGGTTGAGCGAGATGTTGCACGGGGCGGCTTCGTTCCAGCAGGTGGCGACGCCGACGAAGGGGCGGTGGATCTCCTCGTCCGTCAGCCCCATCGCGTAGAAGTAAGAGCGGTGCGGCGCCCGCGCCGACCCCTCGGTGACATGCCTGCTTGGCAGCTTGGCCTTGTCGAACACCCGCGAATCCATCGAGCTTGCCTCCCGCGTTTTATCTTCTGCGGCCAGGACACTAGCCAACCGCCGATCCGGTTTCTAGCGGCAGAACGCCCGCTAGTCGCACCGAAAGGGGGTCACAGCCGGGCCGGCTTCGACCATATTGAATGCAGAAGCGCCGGCTTTCCGGCGCCACGGCCCGCAAGCAAATGCCAAAGGGAGGCGAAAATGACCGATCTTACCAAACTTGACAGATCCCGACCCGCCGCGGCCGGACAGGGCTCGCGTACCACGCGTTTCGCGCAGATTGACCGCCGCTCGGCACCCGAAACCACGGATCCCAAGGTGATGGCAATGACCAAGGCCAAGCCCGCACCGCAGCGCGATCTCTCAGAAGCCAAAAGGGCTGGCGAGGGCGCGTGAGCCAGGATCTCGCGAACGCGGCGGTGACCCCTGCAGAACCCGGCCGTGGCCGGGCCTTCCGGGCCTATCTGGAAGCTGGCGCCGGGGCTTGCGGGCTTTGGCGCCTGCTGCCCGGGCTCTTGGTCGTGCTGCTCTGCTGGCTCGGCTCCACCGCGTTGGTGTTGATCGGGCTTGTGCTGTTCCGGATGCACCAGGGTATGAGTACCGAAGCTGCCCTGGCGGATCTGCCGGATCTGATCGACGGCGGCGGTCCGGATATGGTGGCGGTGCTGCTCGCGACCTTCTTCGGGATCTGGATCGGCTTCGCCCTGGTGCTGCCGCTTCTGCACCGGCGCCGCTTCTCGACGCTTTTCGGCGCGGACGGCAGCCTTGGAACCGGCGAGCTCATTCGCGGCGCGGCCCTTGGCATCCTGTTCTATCTGATTACCCTCGCGGGCGCCCTCGCGGTCGGCCCACCCCCAATACGGACCGAGCTGCCGCTCGACATCTGGGCGGCCTGGCTGACGGTGTTGCTGGTTTGCGTCTTTATTCAGGCGGGGGGCGAAGAGTTGATTTTTCGCGGCTATCTCGCCCAGGAGATCGGGCGGCGGCTGCCGCACCCGCTCGCCTGGGCCCTGATCCCATCGATGATCTTCGGCCTGCTGCATTACAGCCCGGACCTGCCCGGCGTAACGGGGCTTCTCTACGCCGTCGTCACCTGCATCTTCGGTTTGACGGCGGCGGCGCTCGTTTGGCGCACCGGCAGGCTCGGCGCGGCCATCGGGTTGCATCTGGGCTTCAATATCTGCGGGCTTAGCCTCGCCGGGCTCGAGGGGGTGGTAAGCGGCTCGCAGCTGTGGCTCTTCCGCCAGGAGGGCTCAACGCCGCTTTTCCTCGCCGACGCTGCCGGAAGTCTCGCCCTGCTCGCGCTCGTGCTATCGCCCCTGGGCGGGCGCCTCTTCCCTGGCGATCGTCGCAGGCCCGCTTAGCGAACCACCATCGCATCGGAGATCTCGACGGCCAACTCGGTCGCGAGATCCGCCGCTTCTGCGCCGAACGCCTCCTGCATGCACGCCCGGGAGCAGGGCATTTCGACCGGGACGCCCGCTTTGGGGCTCGCGGCCATCGGTCGTCCGAGGATTTCGCCCGTCTCGACCCAACGCAGATCGATCTCGACCACGGCCCTGAGGCGGGCCCCGTCTCCGGTGATCGAAACATTACCCCGAACCGAGAGGGCTGCCAGCGCGTCAGGACGCCCCGGCGATGGCAGAGCCGCCGTGGCGCGCAACATGTCCGCGACGTCGATCGGCGCGCCCGGCGCTGCGCTGTCGGCAAGGGCCTCCGGGCCCGGGAGCACCACGACGCCGAGCAGCCGCAAACGCTCGATCAGCGCCGACGTCGCGCGGCGGACGACACTGCTGTCCCCGGGATGATGGTCCGCATCCGGCTGCCAGGCCGCCACAGTGATGCGCGGGGCCGGACCCGCGTCCAGCTGCTGCTGCTGGGCAAGGCCCGGCTGGGCCGCACAGACGAAAAGGGCCATGAACCCGCCCAACAAGCTCCGCATCGCTTTCTCTCCCGTTTGCCTAAGCACCAGACTTACCCAAGTTCCGCCAACCGTGCCCGCGCCGTCTCAAGCCGAGCCCGCTCGCCCTCGGCGGTCGTGAGCCGCTCGCGCTGCTTCTCGACCTCCTCCTCGGGCGCCTTGGCCAGGAACTTCTCGTTGGAAAGCTTACCCGATAATTGACCGATCTCCTTGTCGAGTTTGCCGATTGCTTTGCTGAGCCGTTCCGTCTCGGCGGAGACGTCGATCACCCCAGCCAAGGGCAGCGACAGCGCACAGTCCTCCAGTGCGACGGTCACCGCCCCCTTCGGCGGCTCGGCCGCGGCCTCGATGCTCTCGATCCGAGCCAAACGCCCGATCAGCGCGCGGTTCCGGTCGATCCGCGCCATCACCTGGGGCTGATGACCGGAGACAACGAGCGCAAGCTGTGCGCCAACTGGGACGTTCATCTCGGCTCGCACGGAACGGATCTGCTCGATCGATCGGATGACCCAGGCCAATTCTCGGGTCGCTTCGGGGTCCGCCAGGCTCTCGGGAAGCTCCGGCCAGGCGGTGTGGATGAGCCGTCCGCTGCGTCCCCCGGATCCTTCGGCCGTTTGACGCCAAAGCTCCTCGGTGATGAAAGGCATGATCGGATGGAGAAGGATCAGGCACTGGTCGAGCGCCCAGGCCATTGTCGCGCGCGTCTCGGCCTGGGCCGGATGGCCGTCCGCGAGAAGCGGCTTGGCGAACTCCAGATACCAATCGCAGAAAATCCCCCAGACATGAGCATAGAGCCCGTTCGCCGCATCGTTGAAACGGTAGGCCGCGAGCGCCTCATGGGTCTCGCGCGCCACCCGTACCGTTTCGCCGACGATCCAGCGGTTGACGGTCTCCTTGGGCGAAGCTGGGTCGAAGGGCCCGGGCCGGCATCCGTTCATCTCAGCGAAGCGGGCCGCATTCCAGAGCTTCGTGCCGAAATTGCGGTATCCGGCGACCCGGGAGACCGCGAGCTTGATGTCGCGCCCCATCGCCGCCATCGAGGCGAGGGTGAAGCGCACCGCATCGGCGCCGTATTCATCGATGAGATCGAGCGGGTCGATCACGTTTCCGAGCGACTTCGACATCTTCTTGCCGTGCTCGTCGCGCACCAGCGCGTGGACATAGACCGTGTGGAACGGCACCTCGGGCCGGCCCCCGCCGTCCTTCATGAAATGGAGCCCCATCATCATCATCCGGGCGACCCAGAAGAAGATGATGTCGAAGCCGGTGATCAGCACATCGGTTTTGTAGTACCGGCGGAGCTCCTCGGTGTCGTCCGGCCAGCCGAGCGTCGAGAACGGCCAAAGCGCAGAGGAGAACCAGGTGTCGAGCACGTCCTCGTCGCGGGCGAGCGCCACCGTCTCGCCAAAATGCGCTTCGGCGGCTTTCAAGGCCTCCGCCTCGCTCTCGGCGCAGAAAGGCGTGCCGTCGGGCGCGTACCACACCGGGATCTGGTGGCCCCACCAGAGCTGGCGGGAGATGCACCAGGGCTCGATGTTCTCCATCCAGTTGTAATAGGTCTTGTCCCAGTTGGCGGGGACGAATTTGGTCGTGCCGTCCTTAACCGCTTCCAGTGCGGGTTTTGCGAGGGTGGCGGCGTCGCAAAACCACTGATCGGTGAGGTAGGGTTCGATCGCCACCTTCGAGCGGTCGCCATGGGGGACGAGGTGGGGATTGTCGTCAATCCCGTCGAGCCAGCCTTGCTCCTCTGCATAGCCGACAACCCGCAGGCGCGCGTCATAGCGGTCGAGCCCGTCGAGCGACCAGCATTCGGGGGTCGGGTCGGCGCCGAAGTGGAAATCAGCGTTGTCGCGCAAATGGATCGCGGCGCGGGGCGTCATGATGTTGACGAGCCTCAGGCCGCAGCGCTTGCCGACCTCGAAATCGTTGAAGTCGTGCGCGGGGGTGATCTTGACGGCGCCCGTGCCCTGCTCCGGATCGGCATAGGCGTCGGCGACGATCGGGATGCGCCGGCCGACCAGCGGCAGGATCACGTGGCGGCCCACGAGATGGGCGTAGCGCGGGTCCTCCGGGTGCACGGCAACGCCGGTGTCGCCGAGCATCGTCTCGGGCCGGGTCGTGGCGACGGTGATATAGTCCCGCGTCTCAAAAGCGGTCGGGGTGCCCTCCTCGTCCCAGGCGACCGGCGCTTCATAGGTCTCGCCGCCTTCGAGGGGATAGCGGAAGCGCCAGAGCTTGCCGCCGGTCTTGGAGGGGCGCACCTCCACCTGCTCGACCTCCAAGTCGGAGATCGCGGTCTCGAAATGCGGGTCCCAGTTCACCAGCCGCTTGTCGCGGTAGATCAGACCCTCGCGATAAAGCTCGACAAACACACGCAAAACCGCACGGGACATTTGATCGGCATCAGAGCGCCCCAAGGTGAACGCGTTGCGCGACCAGTCACAGGAGGCGCCAAGGCGTTTGAGCTGGCGGATGATCGTATCACCCGAGGCATCCTTCTGCTGCCAAACGCGCTCGACGAAGGCCGTGCGCCCCATTTCGCGGCGCCCAGGTGCCCCTTCAGCCGCGAGCGCGCGCTCGACGACCATCTGCGTTGCGATACCGGCATGGTCCTGCCCCGGCTGCCACAGCGTGTCGTGGCCGCGCATCCGGTGCCAGCGCACGAGGATGTCCTGGAGCGTATTATTGAGCGCATGCCCCATATGGAGCGAGCCGGTTACATTCGGCGGGGGGATGACGATCGTGAAGCTCTCGGCCCCCGGCGCGGCATTGGCCCCTGCCGCAAAACACCCCGAAGCCTCCCAATCGCCGTAGATTCGGGCCTCGGCCTCGGCCGCATCGAAGGTCTTGTCCATGGCGCCACCCATCCGCTCAGCTGATTAGCCTTGGCGGGTGTAGCGCGGCGCCCCCGCACCGGACAAGTGCCCGCACGGCAGAGGCGGCGGGCGGCTGTGCCGGATCGGGCCGGGCCGGGACAGGCAGCCGGGGTTTAGCCGCGCTCGGCGAGCAGGCGCTCCAGCTCGGCCTGGATCATCCGTTGGACGTTGCGGCTGATGTTTTGCCCGGTCTCGCCCATCAGCTCATCGCGCACCACCTGGCGCATCGCCTCTGTACGGCCCGCCTCGCGTTGCGCGTCGAGCTCTGATTGCCGGGCGAGATCGGCCTCGCGGGCCGCCGCGCTCTGGGCCTCCAGCTCTTCCTTGGCGGTTGCGATCTCCTCGCGGACGATCCGACGGATCATGTCTTCAAGGGCCGCCTCGTCGATCACCAACGCCTCATCCTCCTCGGTTTGAGGCTCCGGCATCGGGGCCGGCTCGGCCAGCGCAGTTGGCTCGGGCGGCGCCTGACGCGGTACGTCGTCGGCGTCGGTGAGCTTCGAGAAATCCACCCGCATGTTCGGGGTAAGCGAGAGCGGGTCTGCAGCCGGAGGCGCCATGGGCGGAAGGTCGTCCGGGGTCGGCGCAGCTGGCCGCTCTGCGGCGCGATTGCCTGGCATTATAGGATCGCCCAGCGTCAACGGCGCCTCGTCCTGGGGCGGCGTCGCCTGGTCGGGCATATCGTCATAGCCCTCCTTCTTATCCGCGCCGATGATCCTGCGGATCGACGAAAGTACGTCGTCCATCGATTTCCGGTTGCCGCCACCGCTGTTCATTACCTTGCCTCTGCTTCGCGCCTCATGGGATCTGCGCGCATTTCGCCCGCGACCACAGGGCAGTATTCCACAGGTTACGGTCGGTAGGAAAGCGACCAGACGGTATCATCCGACGGATCGTAGCCAAAATTCCGATCACGCACCCCCGCGTAGTAGTCGGCAACGCTCGGGGCGCTGCCCACGTCCAGCCCGAGATGGTCGACCGTCAGGAGCCCGATGGAGGCAAGGATCTGATACGCCGCCACGTATTCGTCGCGCTGGGCACTGATCAGACCAGCCCGGGCGTCGAGCACATCCTCCTCGGCATCGAGAACGTCAAGGGTGGTCCGCGCACCGACCTTGGCCTCTTCGGTTACCCCTTCGAAAGCGAGCTGCGCCGCACGCACCTCGAGCCGGCCGGCCTCGATCGACGCCCGAGCCACCTCGAGCGACGACCAGGCGATGCCCGTATTGCGGATCGCATCGCGCAGGGCATTGGTGATCGCGGCCTCTGCCCCCTCGACGGAAGCCTGCGCCTGGCGAACCGCGGCGTAGTTGCCCCCGCCGGAATAGAACGGGATCGTCACGACAACGCCAACCGAGGCTGCCTGCTGGCCGTCAAAATCGTCTTCGAGCGTGTTGAGTTGGGAAAGCGTCCCTTGCAGCGAAACCTGAGGCAACAGCGCGCCGATCGCCGCCCGCACATCGGAGCCGGAGGCATCGCGCTCGATCCGTGCCGCGAGCAAGTTTGGCTCATTCCGAACGGCCAACTGCACCGCCGCCTCGATGTTCTCCGGCAGATCCGGCAAGGGCGGCGGCGGCAGCAACTGGGCGGGGGGACGGCCAACCACATCGGCGAAGTTTTCGCGGCTGATGCGGAGTTGTCCCTGGGTCGCCGCGAGGTTCGAACGCGCCGCAGCCAAGGCCGCCCGCGCTTGTTCGACGTCGGTCCTGGTCACCTCGCCGACCTCGAAGCGCTCTTGGGCGGCCCTGAGCTGTTCGGTCAGTACCCGCACGTTGTTGCGGGAGACGTCGAGCAGGAAGCCGTCCCGTCGAACATCGAGAAACGCCGTCACCGCATCGAGAAGAACGCCCTGTTCGGTGGCGATCAGGAGGGCCTCCTCGGCCGAGATGCGCTTCTCCGCCGCTTCGGTCTGGTTTTCGATCTGTCCCCCACTGTAGATCGCCTGGCTGGCGACGAGCTGCAGCGTGGTGGGAAAAACCGCATTCTCGCTGTCGCCCCGCGCCTCGGCTTCGAGGCCGATTTGCCCCGAAACCTGAACGCGTCCGAGCGAGCGCGCCTGCACCGCAAGTTCAGAGGCGATCCGCACATCCGACCGCTGCGCTGCCAAATCCGGGCTGTTGAGGAAGGCCTCCACCATCACGTCGGCAAGGCTCTCCCCCGGCGTTTGCGCCGGCGCTTGGACCGCGCCGAGCCCGGACGCCAATGCCAACAGTCCACTCAGACCGAGCCTTCCAAGTCCAGATCTCAGCATCCGAGCCTCCCCGCTTCTTCGCCGCTGTGCAGCGCACCTGCCCGCCGCCGGCCGATCACCTGTCAGAACACGAAAGTCTGGGGCTGCTCGAACCCCGCGATAACGGGTCCCCCGGCATCGAACAGGTACCGCTCCGAAACGGCCTCTCCGCTCTTAATCAAAAGCCGACACTTGCCCACGCCACCTTCGGCAAAAATTGCCACGAGCCGCCCCTGATCGCGCAGCTGAGCGGTAAAGCTCTCGGGCAGAACCTCGACCGCCCCATTCACGAAGATGACGTCGAAAGGCGCGTGCTCCACGTCTCCAGCAGTGGGGTCGCCCTCGCTGACGACCGCGTTCGGTATCTCGAGGCCGGCCAGCGTCGCCTGCGCCTGGGTTGCCAAGGATGCATCCGGCTCGATCGCGATGACAGCTTCGGCCATCCGGGCGATCAACGCCGTGGAATAACCGGTACCCGGTGCAATCTCGAGCACGAGATCTTTCGGACCGATGGCCGCCGCATCCAACATCTTTCCCAGGATCCGGGGCTCAAGCAACGTACGCCCGGGGGCGATCTCGATCTCTGCGCCGGCATAAGCCACCGGACGCGCCTGCCGCGGCACGAAGAGCTCGCGCGGCGCCCACAACATGGCCTCGATCACCGGGTATCGGGTGACATCGGCCGGGCGCACCTGACAGTCGACCATCGCTTCCCGCGCCGCCCTGTACTCCGCCATTTTCCCCGTCCGACTTTTCCTGCGTCCTCAGTCTCCTGCCACAGTCGGGTCGGGCACGCAACTGAGAGGCGGTCGCGCCCCAGCCCCGCCGATGCCCGCCGCCCGTGTCCCCAGCGCGATCCAGCGCAGGCCGGCCCTGCAGACACACCAAGACCCGACCGACCGGCTGCGACGGCGCACCGCTCGACATCGCCTGCGAGACCACCGGCATTGCCGATGCCAAGCTGGAGAGCGGCGCGATCCGCCAGGAAAAAGGCGTTTCGGACCCCGCATGAATCTGCGACCTGTAGGATCTCGGCTCTTGGGTAGGTGCGCCTGCGGATCGGCCTTGAGGCAAAGGGGGATCATATGACCGACGCGACACACGACGATTCAGATTTCGACGACGTCAACAACCCGATCAATCCCGAAGAGAACGACGTTTTGCCGCCGGTCGAGACCCTCGCCGTCGCCAGTTTCGAGCTGATCGCCAAGGCCCCCGACAGCCGTCCCCGCCTCGCCCAGGAGATCGAGGTCGCCCAGATCCAAGAGATCAAGCCGATCCCGAGCGGTGACGCCGCGGCCCCCGTTCAGGACTTAGCGGTCCTCGACTCGCGCGGCAAAATCTATCTGTTCGACGACGCTGAGACCCTCGGCGCACCCCTCATCGATCTCGCCGCCGACGATCCCGGCTTTTTCGATCTGCGCTCCAGCTCGGAAGACGGGGTGCGCAGCATCGCCTTCCACCCGGAATTCGCAACTCCCGACGCGCCTGGCTATGGCAAGGTCTATGTCGCCTACACCGCAACCATCGACAGCGCCGCGCCAGCCGACAAGCTCTTCGAAGTCGATGCCAGCAACACACAGCTCGGCTTCGACCTCGGCGTCGAACACCACGATGTTCTTCGCGAATTCACCGTGGCCGACCCCAGCGACCCTGTGCTCGACTTCGCCGCCTCCCGCGTCGTGCTGCGCATCGAGCAGCCGCAGGTCAGTCATAACATCGGTGAGATCACCTTTAACTTGGAGGCCAATCCGGGGGATGCCGATTACGGGCTGCTCTTCATCGGCGTGCCAGACGGTGCAACCCCCAGCAATTTCCTCAACACCGCCCAGGATCTCGGCACCGCCCACGGCACGATCTTTCGGATCAACCCCCTGCCCGGCCCCGATGGCGCGCCCTATACGGTGCCCGACGACAACCCCTTTCTCGACACCCCCGGCGCGCTGCCCGAGATCGGCGCCTATGGTCTGCGCAACCCGCAGAAGCTGAGCTTCTCCCAAGGCCAGCTCTTCATCGGCGAGATCAGCGAGGACACGCTGGAGGAGATCAACATCTTCATTCCCGGCGCCAATTACGGATGGGATGTCCGCGAGGGGACATTCTTGCTCCAGAGCAACGATGTGGTGGCGCCGCTGCCAGACCCGGATGGCGACTTCACGTACCCCTTCGTCCAGTACGACCATGAGGAGATCGGCCCGCCCTTCGCGGCGACCGGCGGCGGCTTTATCTATGAGGGCACGGCGATCCCGGAGCTCCAGGGCCAGTTCGTCTTCACCGATTTTCCCTCCGGCCGGGTCTTCACCACCCCCATCGAGGACCTCGACACGATCCTCGCGGATGGGCAAATCACGCCGGACGAGACCCAGACGGCGGCAGAGCTCAAATTCGTCGATGCCCAGGGCGCGCCGATCACCTTCCTCGAGGAGACCGCCGCGGCCATCACGAACCGCTCGATCCTCCGCCTGGCCGTCGATCCGGATGGGGAACTGCTGGCTTACTCGGAGGTCTCCGGCGAGATCTTCCGGATCGTGCCGGGGACCGAAGGCGCCTTCGAAGCGGTCGACGACGCGGTCGAGGCACCGCGGGGAACGAGCACGGCCATCGACGTCTTAGCCAACGACATAGGCCTGGCCTTCACGGCCCCCGAGGTGACGATCCTGAGCCAGCCGCGGTCTGGCGTCGTCGAAGTGGCCGACGACCAGACCATCACCTTCACCGCCCCGGAGCGCGGCCTCGGCAAGGTAAGCTTCGATTATGAAGTCGCGGTCGACGGCGCGACCGATCAAGCCCGGGTGACCGTTGATCTCGCGCGGCCCAATGAGCGCCCCGTCACCAACCCCGATCTGTTTTTCACCGAACCCGGTGTGCCGATCGAGCTCGATTTCGGCAGCAACGACGTCGATCCGGAGCGCGGCCCACTCATTTTCAGCGTGAGCGAGGTGTTCGGCGGCTCGGTCGATCTGGAGCTGACCAACCCGGTCTTCACGGTCTTCCCCCGGCTCGTCTTCACACCGAACGACGGCTTCGAGGGCAGCGCGCGGATCGCCTATCTCGCGGCCGACGTCAACGGCGCCCTTACCCAAGGGATCGCCACGGTTGCGATCGGCGCGCTCTTCACCGGGCTCTCGGACACCATCGACTTCGCGGATGTCAGGGCAGCCGGCAAGGATTTCGGCGAGTTCGATGCCCTCGATGGCAATGATGTCGTCACGCTCCCGAGGCTCGGTCTTTCCGAGCCGTTCACCGGCGGCGCGGGCAACGACACGCTCATCGGCCGCAGTGCCGACGATACCCTGCTCGGCGGCGAGGGTCGCGACGACCTCTTTGGGGGGCGCGGCCGGGATCGCCTCGAGGGCGGACCAGGCGACGACACGCTCGATGGCGGGCACGGCATGGACACGCTTCTCGGCGGCGCGGGCAACGATGTCCTGCGCTCGGAGGGGGGGCGCACGGTGTATACCGGGGGCGCAGGCGCGGACATCTTCGTGGTGGCCATCCCTGAGCTGCCGCTTAAGACCGATGGGTATACGGTGACGGATTTCGAAGACGGCACCGACCGCATCGACGTCTCGTTATCCGGAGCGTCCGACATCTCCGACCTGCGCATTCGGGAGACACTTCTCGGCGATCTGGTAGCGATCTCGGTGCGCGGCCGGGGGGTTGAGAGCGTCACCTATCTCGAGGAGGTCGAGATCGGCCAGCTCGGGCCTGACGACTTCATCTTCGCCGGCTAAGCGGCTTGACGCGGCGCGGCGGTGGTCTCGACCGAGGCCGCTGCCGAGGATCGGAAAATCATCCGGGCATGGCACACTTATGCGGCACGCCCGATGATGTAACAAAAGAAGAACGCCGACCTTGCCATCGCCCGGATAACCGCTTGACGGACGCCCGTGAAACTCCTATCGCTGCGCGTCTATTGGCGACGTGGCGGAGTGGTTACGCAGCGGACTGCAAATCCGTGTACGCCGGTTCGATTCCGGCCGTCGCCTCCAGTATTCCTAATGACTTGCATCATCTTGTCTGCCCACGTGCTCGATTTTGAGATGGGCGTTGAAACATTCAACTTTCCTTCCTGTTCTGCTCAAAGCGGTTTGCGGATCTTCAGAACGTCGCCGATCCGCTGGCCAGTATCGATGCACAGTTCACAGACTGGCCGCGCACGGGGTGTAGCCACGCCGAGCTGCCAAGCCCGAGGATCGGATCTCCCTCACAGCGGCCGGAGCGATGCGACCGGACGCAGCGAACTGGTCTTACATGCGGTGGTCCGGCGCCGATCGAACGGCTCGATATGGCCGCTGCAATCAAGGCCGGCGACCGGTGCATGCCCGTTGATCGGCAATCGGGTCCGGGCCACCCCCCGGCAGGGACCGATAATGAAAGACTGATGACATCAGGCCACCGACGGGTTGCAGTCTCTCCCGATTTGCTCCACAGAGGCAGCGCTCGCCCTCGATGGCGGATCGCGCGACTGCGCAGGTGGATGACGGCTTTGCAAAGCCGGACCCGCAGCGTCGCCTCACAATCACGTCATCGCCAGTTGCGCCTGGTGCGGACAAAAGCGCCGCTGGCTGCACGCGCCTGACCGATAGCTGCGTGGCCGCGGGCGAAGGAACACGTTTTGACAACCGACACTTGGATGGGCCTTGGGCTTATCGATCCGCTGCTGTACGCGCTGAAACGCGCGGCCTTCCACACGCCATCGCCGGTGCAGGCGAAAGCAATTGGCCCGCAAATCGAGGGGCTGGACGTCCTTGCCCTCGCCGAGACGGGCAGCGGGAAGACCGCCGCCTTCATGCTCCCGATCCTCCAGGATCTCGCCGAAATGACCGGGCGCGCCCGACCGAACACCGCACGCTGCCTGGTGCTTGTGCCCACCCGTGAGCTGGCCGTGCAGATCCAAGAAACCGCGCGCCGCCTGGCCGGCGGGATCAAGATATCGACCCTGCTGGTGCTTGGGGGCATGTCGCGGGCTGGGCAAATCCGGGCGCTCTCGCGCGGCGTGGACATCCTCATTGCAACGCCAGGACGGCTGACGGATCTGATGCAGGCCGGCCATGTCCGGCTCGACGAGACGCGGGTGCTGGTCCTCGACGAGGCGGACCGGATGCTGGACATGGGCTTCTCCAAGCAGGTCCAAACGATCGCCGCCGCGCTCCATCCGCGGCGACGCACGGCGCTCTTTTCCGCGACCATGCCGGAGACCGTCGGCGCGCTCGCGGCGGGGCTCCTGAAGGACCCCGTTCGGGTGGAAGTCGCCCGCTCCGGCCAAACGGCACCGAAGATCCGACAGAGCGTCGAACTCATCTCGCAGTCGGACAAGCGCGCGCGCCTCGCGGAGATCCTCTCGCAACCCGATGTGGGCCGCTGCATCGTCTTTTCGCGGACCAAGCGCGGGGCCGATCGCGTGGTGGAGAACCTCGGCAAAGACGGCATCGCTGCCGGTGCGATCCACGGCAACAAGAGCCAGGCCGCGCGTCAGAGAGTGTTGAACGACTTCCGAAACGGTCGGCTCCGCGTCTTGGTCGCCTCCGACATCGCCGCCCGTGGCATCGACGTGCCGGATATCAGCCATGTGGTGCAATACGAGATGCCCGACGAGCCCGAGGCCTATGTCCACCGGATCGGCCGGACGGGTCGCAATGGGGCGGAGGGGGTCGCCATTGCGCTTTGCTCAGAGGTCGAGCGCCCCAAGCTGCGCGCCGTCGAGACGCTCACCAAGCTGTCACTTGCCCCCGATGGCGGGCGGGGGCCGCGCTCGGTCGCACAAGATGGCGCAAAGCCTGCCTCCAAGGGACCGCGTCGGCCCGGCGGGGCTGGCCCGGCCGCCGAGAAGTCCGGGGGCAGGCCGCGCCGGACGCGGGGGCCTCGCAAACGCGCCGCCGCATGAGCCTCAAAACGGGAACAGCACCGATGCGCTTGGCGTTCGGCTGCAGCCTGACCTATCAGCTGCCGCAGCCGACGCCGATGATCCTGTTGCTCAACGTTCATTACTCTCGCGCGGGCGATCTCGAACGGCCGGACCTCATTGTGACCGATCCCTCGGTCCCGCTGGAGAATTACCGTGACGGGTTCGGCAACTGGTGCACCCGCCTCGTGGCACCTGCTGGGCAGTTCACTGCCCGCACCGCCGGTATCCTCCGCGACAACGGGCTCTCCGATCCGGTGGGGATCGACGCGGTCCAGCAGCCTGTGGAGAGCCTTCCCGCCGAGACCCTGCTGTACCTGTTGCCGAGCCGCTACTGTGAAAGCGACGTGTTGTCAGACGCAGCCTGGGGAACTTTCGGCACAACGCCGCCCGGATGGGCCCGCGTGAAAGCCGTTTGCGATTACTGCCACGCCCATATCGCGTTCGGCTACGAGCATTCACGGGCGACGCGCACGGCGGCGGAAGCCCATGCTGAGCGGCGGGGCGTTTGCCGAGATTTCGCCCATCTCGCGATCGCTTTTTGCCGGGCACTCAACATCCCGGCACGGTACTGTACCGGCTATGTCAGCGATGTCGGCCAACCGCCGCCCCATCCGCCTATGGACTTCGCGGCGTGGATGGAAGTCTATCTTGGCGGTGGCTGGTGGGCATTCGATCCGCGCAACAACGACATTCGCTTCGGCCGCGTTTTGATCGCCCGAGGCCGCGACGCGGCAGATGTACCGCTCACCCACAGCTTCGGGCGCCATACCCTGACGGACTTCAGTGTCTGGATAGATCGCATCGACGAGACTAGAGCTGAGATAGTTCGTTGAGTAGGGGCTCGACCAACGGCCCCTCGCACGGCAGCGCGCGACAGGTGAGAAAAGGGCGCCTGCCCCACCGACGCCCATTGCTCCGTCGAGACCCGGTCGGCAGACTGATCGCGTGGCTGCTTGGCCAAAGGGCCGACCATTGGAGTGCAATCACGCGGAAATCGATCATCTGAAGAAGAGACCGTCATGGATACGAGCGACGCCTTCATCATCACCTTTACCTTCATCCCCGGCGTCGGCCTGCTGATCGTTTCAACGGCAAACCGGTTTCACGTCGTCAATCTCCTCATCCGTGACATGGCGACCGGGACATCGCCGCATCCCGATCCGGATGTTCTGCCGAAGATGGTGATCCGGTCCAGGCGGCTCCAGCGGGCACTGGTCGCGCTCTATATCGCCGCGTCCGCCTTCGCCGTATCCGGCCTCATCGGGCAAATCAGCGCCACATGGATGAAAGATGCCATCCTTGCCCAGGTGCCGCTCTGGCTGACGACATTCGGCGTCTCGGCGGTCGTGTTCGCCACGATCATGCTGATCATGGAGAGCCGCATGGCCTTCGATTGGGTCGGCCGGCTGGCCGAGACCGCCCAACGTCGTTCAGACGGGACCGGAGACTGACCGATCAAGACGTCGGGCCTCAGAACCGGGCGCGCATTTGCGCGTAGAAGAAGTCCGCATTCCCGCTGACGCCGACCGGATTGGTGGCGTCGACAAAGCCCCCGCCCCAGTACGAAGTATATCCAACCGCCAAGTATACCCGGTCGAGACGCCGTCGCTGGATCGGCCGAGGGCGTTGATCTGCCTCCCCCTTTTGAGCCGGCACTGTGCTGGTGCGCCCGGACGATCATGCCGTCGATCATCTGCAGCGTGGTGTCGCCGGCACCGCTTACGGCCAGCGCCTTGGGGATCACCTCGAACAGACCCGCGTCTCGCCAGCGCGCGACGTGCTGCCGGACGGCGTTTGCCTATCCAAACCGATCCAGCAGGTCGCGCCACGGCGCCCCTGCCCTGGCGATCCGGAAGATCCCCTGGAGGACGCGTCGGTTGTCCATCAGGGGCCGACCGCGCCGTCCGCTCTCCGGGGGCAGGAACGGTGCGATCAGCCCCCGGGCTGTGGCGTCGATGAGGTCTCGGTCCAAGGCTGGCTGACAGTTTCCAGCCTTGGATCATGCCTCAGCTCGGGAGGGACTCCCTTTCGTCCGTGGGGCCTAGAACGCCTCGGCGTGGATCGCCATGACCGGGGTCGACCCGGACCGGATCCGGGCGAGGCGCAGCGCGGTCTCGGGCAGCAATCTCGACATGTAGTAGCGCCCGGTCCGCAGCTTCGTCTCGTAGAAGTCGGCCTCCCCGGTGCCCGCCGCCAGCGCCGCTCGCGCCGCAACCGCCATCTGCGCCCAGGCTTTCCCGATCGCGACATGACCGAACAGATGCATGAAGTCGGTCGACCCAGCCAGCGCGGCCTCAGGGTCCTTCCCGCCCTCAGCCATGAAGAACTCGACAGCCGCCTGCAGGTCCTTTGCCGCATCGGTCAGGGGATCCAAGAAATCGGCCTTCAGCGCCGCATCGGCGGCGTGGGCCTTCACGAAGGCGCGCAGGCCCTCGAGCCACGCCTTGATCGGCCGGCCTCCCTCCATGCTCAGCTTGCGGCCCACCAGATCGAGCGCCTGAACCCCGTTGGCGCCCTCGTAGATCATTGCGATCCGAGCGTCGCGTACGAACTGCTCCATGCCCCAGTCCGAGATATAGCCGTGCCCGCCAAGCACCTGCTGCGCCTTGACCGTGCAGTCGAAGCCTATGTCGGTCAGCACGCCTTTGAGGACCGGGATCAGCAGCGCGATGGCCTCGGCGGCCTTCCGCCGCTCGTCGTCGTCGCTGTGGCGATGCTCGGCGTCGATCAGGGTCGCGCCGGTCAACAGGAAGCAGCGCGCCCCCTCGATCCAAGCTTTCTGGTCCAGCAGCATCCGGCGCACGTCGGGATGCACGATCAGCGGATCGGCCGGGCCGTCCGGGTTGGCGGCGCCGGTCGCGGCCCGTCCCTGCAGCCGCTCGCGGGAATAGTCGGCCGCGACCTGATAGGCCGCTTCCGCTTGGGCGAGACCCTGCATGGCAACGAGAATGCGCGCCTCGTTCATCATCGTGAACATCGCCCGCAGGCCCTTATGGGGCTCTCCGACGAGCCACGCCGTCGCGCCCTCGTAGAGCATGCCGCAGGTGGCGTTGCCGTGAATGCCCATTTTGCGCTCGAGATGGCCGCAGCGCAGCGCGTTGCGGGTGCCGCAGGTGCCGTCGGGCTCAGGCAGGAACTTGGGGCAGACGAAAAGC
>JBHJGY010000083.1:0-7604 GCA_050331335.1 Pikeienuella sp. | reverse complement strand
TGCAGTCAACCCGGGGAACGATCCGGAGACGGATCCGGGGGCCGAAGCCCCGCATGTCCCCCCTATGCGACCTTGCTCCCGGTGGGGCTTGCCGTGCCGCAACCGTTGCCGGCCGCGCGGTGCGCTCTTACCGCACCGTTTCACCCTTACCCGGAAACCCCGGGCGGTCTGTTTTCTGTGGCGCTTTCCCTGAAGACGGCCTCCCAGCCGCCCCCGCCGGGCGTTACCCGGCACCGTGTCTCCGTGGAGCCCGGACTTTCCTCACGGCGGACAATCAGGCCCGCCGCGCAGCCATCCGGCCATCCGCGCCTGCGATGTGACACCAGGACGCGCCGCGGTCAATCCTGCACGCACCCGACAGCCGGATAGCGCTGCGCAAGCCGCACGAGCGCCGCAAGTCCGGCGCCGCTCGGCCGGTCCCCGACGGCCTGTGGGCGAAAACGCAGGCAAAAGGCCCGCCAGACGGCCAAGGTATCGCCATCCCACCGGCCGGTCTGGGGCACAGGATAGCCGAAGCGGCGCGCAGCCTGCTGAAACATCGGCGCAGAGGGGTCAGGCGGGCTCGGAGGGTCGGCTTGCGCATCGGACGCCCAGTCCCAGATTGCAAGCCCAGAGAGCGCCAGCCGGCGCCAGTCGAAGCCTCGGCCGGGATCGGCCTTACGGGTCGGGGCGACACACGCATGGCCGACGATCCCCTCGGGCGGGATCGTCCAACGCGCGCACACAGCCGCCAACAGTGCCTCCAGGGCCCGCATCTGCGGCTCGGGATACGGATGCGCGCCAGGCCCCTCTCCGGGATTGGCGAGTTCAAGGCCGATGGAGCGGGAGTTCACGTCTCCCCCCGCTCCCCAAGACGCCACCCCTGCGTGCCAAGCCCGTCGCTCCTCGGCGACCAGCTGCCAGACCCGGCCATCCTCGGCGATCAGATAATGCGCGCTGACCTCCGCCGCCGGGTCGCACAGCCGCGCCAGCGCCGCGTCTGCCGTTGCCATGCCGGTGTGATGCAGCACCACCAATGCCGGCCGTGCCCCTTGCCGCCGGGCGCCGTGATTGGGCGATGGATGCTCGAAGATCTCCATGTCGTGTCCCGCGATCCCAAGGATGCCGCACCCGGACGCTGCCGCGCCCGTCTCAGCCAGCCAAGGTTAAGCTGACGAATTCCGGCTCGGCCCCGGGGTCGGCTTTCAGCATCGTGAGAATGCCAGAGAGATACGCGCCGGTGTCGATCGCAATACGCCCGCGCTCAACCCGCGGCGCGTCGATAACCCGGTGCCCATGCACCACCCAAAGCCCGTCCTGGCGGGGGATCTTCTCGAACTCTGGATGCCCCCAGAGCAACGTCTCGGGGCGCTGGCGCTGGGGCGCTCTGGCGGGATCGGCCCCAGCATGAACGCAAAGCAGATTGCCGCTGAGATGATAGGGCTTCAGCCCCTCGATGAAGCTCAGAAACGGCGCGATGGCGGGCCTCAGTTCATCTGCAATCCGGGCAAGCTCGGGCTCCGATGTCGTCTCGTAGGCGCCGATCCCGAAGCTCAGCAGCGTTTCCAGCCCACCGACGCGCAGCCAGCGCGCTTCCGCCACCGGATCCGCAAGAAAGTTCAGCAACATCGCCTCGTGGTTGCCCTTGAGAAAGATCGGCCGGATCTCTCGCAGCCGCGCGACCTCAACGAGTGCCGCCAGCGTCGCGCGTGCCTCGCCGCCGCGGTCGATATAGTCGCCAAGAAACACCACCTCCGGCGGGCTCTGATGGGCCTCGGCCAGGATCTTCTCGATGGCACGGAGCAAGAGATCGGCCCGCCCGTGCAAATCGCCAATGGCGTAAAGCAGATGGTCAGGCTCGAGCGGCGACATGTCGATCTCAGGCCGCGCATAACGCCGGCGGCGCTGTCGATGCAGCCGATGTTTCGCGCCGAACCCAAATAACCGAGCGAGCACCCGCCCCCCCTTTCCTGCAATCGTGAGCCTGCAATCATGCGCGCCAGCAGGGCAACGCACCACTCTACGCTTTTGAACTACGTCAACCTTTTAAGCAGAAGAGGGCAGGCGATGTCGAGGCTCGGGCGGGGCCGGGGGGACACTCGGCCGGACCTGCCCCGGCCCGGCCCGCCCCAGCCCATCCGGACCAGCGGATCAGCCCTGCGCCGAACCGGCAGAGGGCGCGTTCCCCTCTGGCCCACCGCTCTCACCCAATCCGAACCGCACCTCGTGGTCCATCGTCAAGGCCGGGCGGGCGCAGCCGGCATCGCCGACGATCTTCGCCGGGATGCCAGCGACGGTCTTGCAAGGGGGCACGTCTTTCAACACGACAGAGCCGGCCGCGATGCGAGAGCAGTCGCCCACCCGAATATTGCCGAGCACCTTGGCGCCGGCCCCGATCAACACCCCCGACCCGATCTTGGGATGGCGGTCGCCGCCTTCCTTGCCCGTGCCGCCCAACGTCACCGAATGCAGCATCGACACATCGTCGCCGACCACCGCGGTCTCGCCGATCACGATCGAATGGGCATGGTCGATCATGATCCCCCGGCCGATCCGTGCGCCCGGATGGATATCGACCCCGAACACTTCAGAGCAGCGCATCTGGATGAACAGCGCCATGTCCCGCCGGCCGGTGGACCATTGCCAATGGGCCAGACGGTGGCCCTGCACGGCGAGGAAACCTTTGAAATAGAGAAGCGGCTGCAACATTCGGTCCGTCGCCGGATCGCGCTCGAACACCGCGCGGATATCGGCCCGCCCGGCTTCACCCATCGCCGGGTTCTCCCGATAGGCGCGGTCCGCCATCTCGCGCATCAACAGGGGCGACATCTCCGGGCTGGAGAGCTTCTGCGCCAAGCGATAGGAGAGCGCGGCCTCCAGGCTCGGATGGTGCAGCACCACCGAATGGGCCATGCTTGCCATGAAAGGTTCCGACGCGGCCAAGGCTTCCGCCTCGGTGCGGATGCGCGCCCAAACCGGGTCTGCAGCTTGCGCCGCCCATTCAGCGGTTGGGTTGGGATCGCCGGCCATGACGCTCTCCGTTGCGCGGGTTCCAATCGGGAAGAGAATAAGCCTTTCAGCGCGGTATTGCGAGTCGCCGCCCCGGCCCGCCACGCAGCGCCCCGGCCGCAGCGTGCCGCGGGGCCGACCTAAGCCAAGCCGACGGACGCCCGACGCGGCGCCCCCGATGACCAGCGCGCCCTGGTCACGCCCCTCAGCCGTCCAGCAGCGGGAAGGTCACCCCCAGCGCCCAGGCGAAGGCCACCGCATTGGCGAGCCCTGCCACCGCCGGTTGCCCCGTCGCCCGCACCGCCCAACCGCTGAACAGGCCGTAGAGCAGGAAAAAGAGCACCACAACGGGCAGGATGATGATCAAAAAGAACAGGTCTTCGAGATTGAGCGCAACAGCGAGAGCGAGGGACAGGAACATGGCAAGCTTCGCCGCGGCATAAGCCCATCTCGGACTGCCGGCGCCGCGCGTGGCCCACTCCTCGGCCAGCAGATAGGGCAGTGTGCCCGCCAAAAGAGCGAGCGTCAGCGGCACCCGCCCCGCCTGAGGCAAAAACGACGCCACATAGGCATCGAGCGCGGCCCCGATCGCGCCGACACCGATCATCCCCAAGGCAAGCGCTGCCAGCAGCGTCCCGCCTGGCCGCGACCCGATCCCGCGGGGCAAGGCACCGAGCGCCCACAACGCGGCCATGCAGAGCAGGCCGTACAGCGCGAAATGGACGGCCAAATAGTCCGCGACAAGCACCGGCAGAAAATCCGTCGGCGCCTGCCACAACAAGAGCGGCGTCGCGAGCGCCGGCCCGCCCGTCGCCACCAGCACCCCGCGCCAGCCGAGCCCGGCGCCGGCCTGCGGCATCGCCAACCGAGGCAGCAGACCCGCGAGCGGCCAAGCAAGCGCCACGATCCCGCCCAGCAGGAGCACGATCCACGGCCCCCGCAGCTCGAGATAGCCGGCGCCGGCACCCTCCCGGTTGAAAACCAGATCCACCCAGTCGAGCGCTTCCGCCATGCTCTCCCTGCTGTAGAGCACCGCCACATGCTCTGCATTATCGGCGAACACCGCACGTCGGAGATTGCCCGGCCCGATCTCGTAGGTCCGCGCCTCCTCGGCCAAGCCCTCGATGGATCGGCTTACCGTTTCGAGCGCGGCTTGGCCGAGAAAGCGCTCCCAGGCGCCGACCACGATCAAAAGGTTGCGCGGCGCCCGGTCGGTCACCGCGCGCGAGAACAGCGACACCGCCACCGTCGCGGCGACCCGCGGATCATTCACCGCCTGGCGGACCACGATATCCGAGGCCATCGAGTGCCCCAGCAACGCGATGCGCCCATCGACGCCAGGCAACCCGGCGGCATGATCGACGATCCGGCCGAGTTCGGCGACGAGCGCCGCCGTGGCACCGGCTTCGGTGGTCACATCCCCAACGAGAGGCGCCGGGTTCCGGCCATGGCCAAGAAAGTCGAAAGTCAGCGTCGTATAGCCGTTCCGCGCGAGGGTGACGGCGAAGGGCGCCATCAGCTGCCGCGATCCGGCAAAGCCATGGGCGATGACCACGGCGGGTCCCGACATTCCGGCAACCGGATGGCGCAGGATGACCGGCGTGCCGCCGATGGCGGTCTCGACCACCGTCAGCCCGCGGCTGCCCCGCTCCAGATGCCACAACGCCACGCCGATCGCCGCGAGCGAGAGCACCAAGACGGCAAGCCGAGCGGTCGTCATCGGTGCCCGGGTGCCTGGGCCGCAGCCATCCGGCGCGCGCGCAAGCTGGCCGTGTCACTCATGCTGCCCCTCCTTCCGGGCTGTCCCGAGATACAGGATGAACAGGCCCGGCACGCGACCGAACACAGGGTCGAGCCGACGGTCGACCCCTCGCGGACCGAGACCCTGGAAGCGCCCCGGCGCGAGCCCAGCAGCCGTCAGACACTGCCGCAGCTCGGCCGGTTTGATGAAGAGCGCCGGGTCATGGGTGCCCCTGGGCAGCAGCCCGAGGAAGCGCTCAGCCAGCGTGACCATGGCAAGGCGGGCCAGCAGGGTTCGGTTGATCGTGTCGAACAGGAACAACCCGCCTGGCTTGAGCACCCGCGCGGTCTCGGCGAGGACTTGCTCAAGATCCGTCACATGTTCGAGCACATCGACACAGACGACCGCATCGAAGGCCGCATCGCCATAGGGCAACGCTTCCCCGATGCCGACATCATAGGCGATCGCGCGCCCGGTCTCGGCCGCATGGGCACGGGCAGCGGCGATCGCGGGAGCCGAGGGGTCGATCCCGGTCACCTGCGCCCCGCGGTCGCACAACGCCTCCGCCATGAAACCGCCGGCACAGCCCAAATCGAGCACGGTCTTGCCCTGCCAGTCGATCTCCCGATCGAACGCCCGAAGCCTCGCCGGCACGAGGTTGTGCAACGCCCGCACCCAACGGATGCTGCCGTCCCACCAAGCCTCAGCCGCCCGGTCGTAGATCGCCAGGTCGTTGTTCAGCGCTGTCGGCCCGTCCGCCATGGCCATCTCCCCGTCCTCTCACCCGACATCGGTGGACATAGGACGGGGCTGCGCCCTGTCCTGCGCCTGCGGGAGCCAGGCCCGGCTTCGCGGCGCCCGCGCCGCGCCCTCAAGCCGAGATGCGCGTGGCTCAGAGGCCGACCGCCGCGTCCGAGAGCCTGATCCGGCCAGACAGCCGCGCCGCCCGGTCCCGCTCTACCGGCAGATGTGCCGGGAAGTGGTTGGCCAGGATCTCCCGCTTGCGTGCGCTCGCCTTCGCCAGCAGGTCGGGCTTGTCCTTCTCGACCCACTCCTTCGGGCTCGTCCGATCGCCGAGCCGGGGGTAGACATAGTCGCGCTCCATCCGGCCGAGGGTCTGATCATGGCCGAGATAATGCCCCGGCCCCTCGAGACACACCGTCCGCATCACCTCCAGCGACACCGAGTCCTCGTCGACCTCGATGCCGCGGACGCAGCGCAGGCACTGGCCCAGCATATCGTCGCCCAGGATCAGGCTCTCCAGGCAGAAGCCGAGGAGCGAGGCGTGCATGCCCACCGCCTCGTAGACCATGTTAAGCCCGCTGAGCCCGGCCATCACATTGGAGATCCCCTGCTCCCAACCTGCCTGCATATCCGGCAGCTTGGCATCGGCGATGCCCGCCGCGGCCCCCCCCGGCAACCCGTAGAAGCGATGCATCTGCGCGCAGCCCGCGGAGAGCAGCGCCTGCTCGCCGGAGCCGCCGGACATCGCACCCGTGCGCAAATCCGATACGAAGGGCCAGGTGCCGAAGATCGCTGGCGCCCCCGGTCGGATCGCGTTCACATAGACGACGCCGGCGAGGCATTCCGCAACCGCCTGCACGATGGCGCCCGCAAGCGGTGCCGGCGCCGTGGCGCCTGCCTGCCCGGCCGAGAGCAACAGCACCGGCATCCCCCCCCGCACGCAAGCCTCCATGACCTGGCAACTCTCGGTGGCGAATTTCATCGGCGGCACGACGAAGCAGTTGGAGTTGGACAGGAACGGGCGGGTCCGCCACGCCGCCTCGCCGCCGGCAAGCGCATGCAGCAACTCGAAGCAGGGCGCCATGTTCTCCGGGCCAACGAAGCTCGTACCCACATGTTTCGAGGTCCCGCGGACGGCCGCGTAAATGGTGTTCAGGTCGAGATCGAGCGGGTCCGCAAGATCGCGGCACACCATCGGCCGCTGGAAGAAATGGACATTATCCAACGTGTCCGCGATGCGGGCGGCGTCGTAGAGGTCCTGCACCGTGGGATCGCGATAGCTGCGGGTCTCCAGTTCGACCAGATGCACCGCCGCGCCTGCCGTTCCGTAATGCACCCGCCCCGGACCCAGATCGAGGTCGTGACGGGGGTCCTGGCCGAACAACACAAGGCCCCGTGCGGCCTTGGCGAGCATGTCTTCCACAAGGGCGGGAGGGAAGCGGATCCGCCCGTCGTCCCCGAGCGCCGCCCCTGCGGCCGTGAGGATCTCGACCCCGCTGGGCGGTGCCTCGGCCAAGCCGATCTCGGCGAGCGCCTGAAGCGCGGCCTGGTGGATGCGCGCCACCCCCGCCTCGGAGAGCGGCGCGTAAGCGCCTCCGGCGAGGCCCGGACGCACCGGACGCATATCTGCTCCGAGCGGCGCGCGCCGCTGGGCATGGCGAGCCGCACGCCCGCCGGGGCGGCGCTGCGGCTTGTCGAGAGTGCTGTCGGACATCGCTCGGCTCTCCTTAGGCGGTTTTCGCGGTTCAGGCGGCGCGGCCTGGGCGATCAGATAGGGTGGCAGTCAGGCAGTTAGGCGGGTTGTCGGGCAGGCGGGCAGGCGGGCAGGCGGGGGAAAGCGCCCGACGGGGGGCGGCGGCGCCGGGTCCGAGCCTCACAGCCTGACCCTTAGGGATTTGGGGTCGTAGAGGGGTTTGAGGCTTGGCTGCGCGGGGACGCGGGTGCCGGCGACATCGATTTCGTAGCGCGCGGCGAGCAGCTGCGCGGCGCCTTCGCCCGGCGCTTGGGGCACATAGCCGAGCCCGATCGCAGCGCCCAGATGATGCCCGTAATTGCCGCTGCTCAGATAGCCCACGATCTCGCCGTCGCGCAGGATCGGTTCGTTGTGGAAGAGCAGCGGCTCGGGGTCGTG
>JBHJGY010000082.1:0-17633 GCA_050331335.1 Pikeienuella sp. | reverse complement strand
CCGATCCGGGTGGCGCCGCCCATATAGGGGCGCAGAACCTCGGGCAGCGTGACGGAGCCGTCCGCCTCCTGCCCGTTCTCCACCACCGCGATCAGGCAGCGCCCCACCGCGAGGCCCGAGCCGTTGAGCGTGTGCACGAAGTCGGGCCGCTTCTCCCCCTCGCGGCGGAAGCGGGCGTTCATCCGCCGGGCCTGGAAGTCGCCGCAAACCGAGCAGGAGCTGATCTCGCGGTAGGTGCCCTGGCCCGGCAGCCACACCTCGAGGTCATGCGTGCGCCGCGCCCCGAAGCCCATATCGCCGGTGCAGAGGACCACCGTGCGGTAGGGCAGGCCGAGCCGCTCCAGCAGGTCCTCGGCGCAGCGCGTCATGCGGTCGAGCTCGGCGCGGCTCTCCTCGGGCCGGGTGATCGAGACCATCTCCACCTTCTCGAACTGGTGCTGGCGCAGGATCCCGGTCACGTCCTTGCCCGCGCTCCCCGCCTCGGAGCGGAAGCACTGGGTGTGGGCGGTGTAGCGCCGCGGCAGGGTGGCCTCGTCGAGGATTTCGCCGGCGACGATGTTGGTGAGCGTCACCTCCGCCGTCGGGATCAGCCACCAGCCGTTCTCGGTGCGGTAAAGGTCATCGGTGAATTTCGGCAGCTGCCCGGTGCCGAGCAGCGCCTCGTCGCGCACCAACACCGGCGTCCAGACCTCGGTGAGCCCGTTCTCGGCGATATGCGTGTCGAGCATCCACTGGGCGAGCGCGCGGTGGAGCCGGATGAGGCTGCCCGTCAGCACCATGAAGCGCGAGCCGGAGAGCTTGGCGGCGAGGCCGAGATCGAGCCCCGCAGCGACGGCCGGGATCTCGAAATGCTCGCGCGGGGCGAAGTCGAAGGCCCGCGGGGTGCCCCAGCGGCGCAGCTCCACATTGGCGTCCTCGTCCGCGCCGTCGGGCACGTCCTCGAGCGGCAGGTTGGGCAGCCCCATCAGCAGCGCCTCGAGCCGCGCGTCCTCGGCCTTGGCCTCCGCCTCGAGCCGGGCGATCTCGTCCTTCTTCTCGGCAACGAGCGCGCGGAGGCGCTCGAACGCCGCCTCGTCGCCCGCGGCCTTGGCCTGGCCGACCTCCTTGGAGGCGGCGTTGCGTTCGGCCAGAGCCGCCTCCGCCGCGGTGATCTTCTCGCGCCGGGCGCTGTCGATCATCAGGACGGTCTCGGCGATCGGTGCGAGCCCGCGGCGGGCGAGGGCGGCGTCGAACGCCTCTGGGGTCTCGCGGATCATCCGGATGTCGTGCATGGGGGCCTCCTCCTGGCGCAGCCGGGCGCGTTATGCCCCATCGCCTGCGGGCTTTCCAGCCTTGGCCTGTTGCGCCTTGAGCCACGCGCCGTACTCTGGGTCGGGGGCGAAGCGGCTGATGAGCGGCGCACGGGTCTTCCAGTCCTCCGGCATCTCGATCCCATCCGGCAGCTTGGTTATCCTGTCGCCGAATGCCGCGTTGACACTCTCCTGCGTCAAGTTCCTAGCGGTGCTAAGATCCGCAAATCTGAGGTTTGCGCGCGCAATCTTCCAGCCGCTCAGATCTGCGGATAGCAGGCTCGCGTTCCCGAGGCGCGCCCCTTCGAGCTTCGTGTTCCAGAGCACTGCCCCTTCGAGCTTCGCGTCACCGAGGTTTGCCCCTTCGAGCTTCGCGCCCACGAGCCGTGCCCATTCGAGGTTCGCGTTCACGAGGTATGCCCCTTCGAGCTTCGCGATCCCGAGCCGTGCCCCTTCGAGCTTCGACCTGGAGAGGTCCGCGCGGGGGAGGGCGAGGCCTAAGAGGTCCCGGTGGGCGTGGTTGGTATAGGTGAGGTCGTGCCTGTAGCCCTCCGCCACCTCATGGGCCTCGCGCTCGGGGTGGCGCTTGAAGCGCCGGCCGAGCACGTCGAGCACCGCCTTCACATCGGCCCGCGGGCGATCGATGGGCTCCTCCTTGGTCGGCTTGTGCCCCTCGGCGTTTTCCCGGACATAGGCGCAGAGCACCTCCATGATCGAGATGTGGTCGCGCTCGCTGTCCTGCGCGATCCGCTCCAGCGCATAGATCGCGCCGAGCCGCACCTCCAAATTGGCGACCGTCTCTTCGAGGCTCTCGGTCTCCGTCGTCCAGTCGCCTTCCTCGGCCAACTCGGCGTCTTCCGGCGCGTCGAGGACCTCGCCCTCGATTTGCCGGAGGAAGCTCTCGGCGAAGACGGGCCGGCCGGTTTCATCGGTGCCAGTCGGCCGGCGCACGGTCACCATGCGCGAGCGCACGGTGCGGCTGCGCTTCACGGTCTTTTCCTCGCCGAGCTGGCCGACGGCCTTGGTGAAGCGGTCGGTGAGAAGGCCCTGTTCGGCGGCGTCGGTCTGGCGCTCGTTGATCCAGGCTTTGATGAGGATGAAGGGGGCGGCGAGCAGCGCACCGAGCCCGGTGATCGTCAGCCCCACACCGTAGAAATAGCTGCGCCGGTCGGCCGCGGGCTGAGGGATGTCGTCGCTGAGCTGGTCGACGAGATTGAGGCAAACCTCGACGATGAGATAGAGCCAGAAGGGCACCAGCACCACGGCGAGGACGATCACCGGGAGCAGGTAGTTGCGGCGGACGAGATAGGCGAGGCGGGCGCGGGCCGGGCGCCCCTGCTGCCAGCGCTCTGATACGCGCCCGTTTCGGTAGCGCTCTGCGTCGGTCAGATCGAGGACCCAGGCGATCGGCTGGAGGAGGGCGGCGAGCAGGCGTCCGAGGCCGGGCCCCGCCAGCCAGAGCACCGCCGCGGCGAGCGCGCCGAGCACGCGCGTGAGGCCGCGGGAGATGCGGCCGAGATTGTGGTCGAAGCGCTTCCAGAAGGGCAGGTCGGACACGGGAAACCCCCAAACGAATGGGGCAAAGATACCCGCGGCGGCGACCGATGAAAAGCCGCGCGCCCGAGCGTCAGGCCGTGCGGAGGGCCTGCGGGTCGACCGTGCGCAGGCGTGCCCGGGCCGCGACCTCGCAGACCGCATCGAGCAGTGCCGCGGCTTCGCGGCGGTCGTAGAGGCGGCCGCGCTCGGCGAGGACCCGCCGCCGCCGCCCGCTGGGGCAGGCCACATAGAGCCGACGGTCGCCGCGCGTTCCGGTCTCGAGGATGAACTCGGCCGGGCGGTGGCGCGACAGGGTCATGCCGAGCAGGTTGCGCTGGAACAAGGTGGTGCCGTCGAAGGCGAGCGCGGGCGCCCGCAACATCATAAGGCCGGCCAACACGCTCAGGGATGACGGCAACAGGACCGGCGAGATGCGCTCGGCCAGGACGGCAAGCCAGAGGCCGACGACCGTACCGAGCACGCCGAAGACGATCAGGGCGAGGGCAAACCAACGCGCATAACGGACACGCATACATATCTCCTTGCTGGGCCATTCGGGACCATATGCAAGGAGATGTCGGGCTTAAGACGACTTCGGTCCGGCCCGCGGCCGCGACGGCCCGTCGGCGTCAGCGCACCGACGACGCCCGTCTTGGGACTATGACGGGGCCCGTTTTGGGACTATTGGGTCGCGGCAAGGCTGCCGCGGCCATGGCTCAAAGGCGATTTGGTGGCTCTCAGCCGATCAACACCACCGTCATCAGCATCGCGTAGACGGTCATCGCGACGGTCGGGGCGATAAAGTAAATTGCGTCCATTGCTCTCTCCCAGGGTCGGTGCGGGCTTTTGTCCCGTCACCAGACAATCGAGGAGGTCAAAACTTCCCGAAAGGCAGAAGCCTTTGCAGGAAACTTTCTCTCCCCGTGTCGGAATCGCTAGCACAATCTGCCGCAGTTGACAATCTATGTTGACACTCAGGGTCGTCGGCGAGGCTCCGCGCCTTGCAACACACCGGGCCGTCCGTATATAGCGCGCTGGGGGGCAGCCGCCCAAAGCCCGCGCACTCGGCCGCTCAGCGGGCAGATCGATAGCCGACAACGGGGAGACGCTTCATGTTCGCCAGCCCAGCTTATGCTCAGGAGGCCGGCGCCGCCGGCGGAATGGGGGCTCTCGGGACCCTGATCCCGTTCATCTTGATGTTCGTGATCTTCTACTTCCTGCTGATCAGGCCACAGCAGAAGCGGATGAAAGAGCATCGGCAGATGGTCGAGAACCTGCGGCGGGGCGATCAGATCATCTCTGCGGGGGGGCTGATCGGTAAGGTCACCAAAGTCATGGATGACGACGAAGTCGAAGTCCAAATCGCCGACGGCGTGAAGATCCGTATGGTGAAGTCGACCGTCTCGGCGGTCATCTCCAAGACGGAGCCGGCAAGCGACAGCTGAGCCCGCCGTCCTCCCCCGGCACAGATTTGCGAGGCGCCTCATGCTGCAATTCCCGCTGTGGAAGACCCTCCTGACGGTCGCGATCTGCGTCGCGGGGCTCTTGCTCACGCTCCCGAACCTTTTTTACGAAACCGCTGACGAAGCGGCTCGCGCCAAGACCGAGATCGCTAAGATCGAACAGGTAGGCGGGCCTGTGCCCGATGAGTTGCGGGCGGCAGCGGATGCATGGCCGTCCATCCTGCCGCCGGACGTGGTTCGGTTGGGGCTCGATCTTCGCGGCGGTGCCCATCTTCTCGTCGAAGTGCAGCTCCAAGAGGTGATCGACGAGCGGCTCGACCGCCTGCGCGACGAGGTGCGCGGGGCGCTCAGAGAAGTCGGGGTGCGCCGCTTCACCGGGCTCTCTGCAGCGTCCGATGCCGTTACCGTGACGATCAGCAACGCCGCGGATGTCGAACAGGCCGGGGCGGCGCTGCGCGACCTCGCCCAGCCGGTTGGCGGCGGTCTTGTCGGCGGCTTCGGCATGGGCGGCTTCGCGGCGGGCAACGATCTCGACATCACCCTCGGCGGTGCCGAGAACAGGACCTACAGCCTGACCCTTACGGAGGCCGCACGCACGGCGTTGGCGGACCGGACGATGGCGCAGTCCCTGGAGATCATGCGCCGCCGGATCGACGAGGCCGGCACCCGCGAGCCCACCATCCAGCGCCAGGGCGAGGACCGTATCCTTATTCAGGTCCCCGGCGTCGGCTCGGCGGAAGAGGTGCTCGAGCTCATCGGCCGGACCGCGAAACTCACCTTCCACCATGTGCTTGCCATCGGCGAGGACGCGCAAAACCCCGGGCCCGGTGAGCGCGTGCTGCGCGACATCGACACGGGCGAGCCGCTGCTGCTCGCGCGGCGCCCGATCCTCACCGGCGAGAACCTCACCGACAGTTCGCTGGGTTTCCATCCCGATAACGGTCTGCCGGTCGTGAATTTCCGCTTCGACCTCCAGGGCGCGCGGATCTTCGGCGATTACACCGCGGCAAATGCCGGCCAGCTCTTCGCCATCGTGCTCGACGACGAGATCATCTCGGCGCCGCGCGTCCGCGACCCGATCCTCGGCGGGGCGGGGTTCATCGAAGGCAACTTCACCGTCGAAAGCGCGACCAGCCTGTCGATCCTTCTGCGTTCGGGCGCGTTGCCCGCTTCGATCTCGGTGCTCGAACAGCGCACGGTGGGCCCGGATCTTGGCGCAGACTCGATCGCTGCCGGCTCCGCCGCGACGGCGCTCGCCTTCATTGCGGTGCTGGTCTTCATGGTTGCCACCTACGGCCGCTTCGGCGCCTTCGCAGCCGTCGCGTTGATCCTCAACATGTGCATGCTCATCGGGCTTCTCTCCGTCATCGGGGCGACGCTTACCCTGCCAGGTATCGCCGGCATCGTGCTGACCATCGGGATGGCCGTCGACGCGAATGTGCTGATCTTCGAGCGCATCCGAGAGGAGTTGCGGGGCTCCAAGGGGCCGGCGCGCGCCATCGACAAGGGCTACACGGAAGCGCTTTCGGCCATCATCGACGCCAACATCACCACACTCATCGCCGCCGTGATCCTCTTCGCCATCGGCTCGGGTCCGGTGAAGGGCTTCGCCGTGACGCTTGGGATCGGGATCGTCACATCGGTCTTCACGGCGATGATGGTCACGCGCCTGATGGTTGTCACCTGGCTCGACAAGATGCGTCCCAAGGCCCTGAAAGTCGCACAGATCCGCCTGGTGCCAGAGACGACCAAGGTCGGCTTTATGGGAATGCGCCATCCGCCGCTGGTAGGCTCGGGGCTCGCATGTCTGGCGGCCATCGCCTTCGCGCTCTCGCTCGGCCTCAATTTCGGGATCGACTTCCGCGGTGGCACCATGGTCGAGATCCAGACCGCCGAGCCCGCTGATCTCGGGGAGATCAGGGCCACGGTGTCCGACATGAACCTGGGGGATGTGGCGGTTCAGAGCTTCGGCTCCGACCGCGATGTGCTCGTTCGGGTCGAGGAACAGCAGGGCGATGGCGATGATCGGATGCAGATCGCCCAGGCCATCGAATACCGGCTGGTGGAGGTCTTTCCAGGGACCGAGATCAGGCGCGTCGAGGTCGTGGGCCCGAAGGTCTCGGGCGAATTGCTTCAGGCCGGCGGGCTTGCCATCCTGCTCGCGGTCTTTGCGGTGTTGGTCTATATCTGGCTGCGCTTCGAGTGGCAGTTCGGGCTCGGCGCCGTGGCCGCGCTGGTCCATGACGTGCTGATCACCATCGGCATCTTCGCCATCACCGGGATCGAGTTCAACCTCGCGATCATCGCGGCGATCCTGACCATAGTCGGGTATTCGCTGAACGATACGGTTGTTGTATTCGACCGCGTTCGAGAGAACCTGCGAAAGTATAAGAAGATGGAGCTGTCGGAGCTGCTCGATCTCTCCATTAACGAGACGCTGGCGCGGACTGTCATGACCTCGGTCACGACCCTAATCGCGCTCTTCGCCATGTTCTTTCTCGGGCCGCCAGTGATCCAGGGCTTCACCTTTGCGATGATCTGGGGCGTCGTGATCGGGACCTATTCCTCGATCTTTGTTGCCGCGGCGGTGTTGCTCTGGCTTGGCGTCAAGCGCGATTGGTCCACCGCCGAGGAGGCGAAGGCGGGGATCCGGCTCGACGGCGCTCAGGTCTGAGCCCAACCGGTCGCGGCTGAGGAGGGCACGCGATGAAGATGCGGGAGATCCAATTCGGCGCACAGCCGCCCATCGACGGCTATGGGCCCGGTGGCTTCCGGATCGGCGCGGTGTGGTATGAGGGCTCGCTCCTGGCCTCGGCGCAGGGAGTTGAACACCTCGCGCTGCCGCTGAGCCGGGAGGGACTGGCGCGCGTCTTGGCTTTGGCGGGCGAGGTCGATGTCCTGCTGGTGGGGCAGGGAGCCGAGATCGCCCCCCTTTTGCCGCAGCTTCGGGCTGAGATCGAGGCGGCTGGCATGGGCGTCGAGGTGATGTCGACCCCATCGGCGTGCCGAACCTACAATGTTTTGCTCTCCGAAGCGCGCCGTGTCGCCGCGCTCCTCACCGCTCTCTGAACCCGCGAAGCGACGTAAAGTGCATCGAGCGTCCGGCGGTCCCTTTCGTCGCACCACAAGGAAGATATATGGGGACCCGAGGGGCGGACCGATCGCGCCCCCGCGCACCCAACCGAGGAGGGACCCATGAGCTTCACGCTGCCCGATCTGCCCTATCCGCACGACGCCCTGGCCGCCAATGGCATGAGCCAGGAGACGATGGAGTATCACCACGACCTGCACCACAACGCCTATGTCACCAAGGGCAACGAGCTGATCGCGGGCACCCCGTGGGAGGGGGCAGATAACAGCCGTCTCGGCGAAGTGGTCACCGGCACCTATGGCAAGGACGAGTACCAGGGCCTGTTCAACCAGGTGTCCCAGCATTGGAACCACATCCAGTTCTGGGAGATGATGGCGCCGGGCGGCACGGGCATGCCTGGCGAGCTCGACACCAAGATCACGGAAGCTTTCGGCTCGGTCGATCAGTTCAAGGCGGCGTTCACGGCGGCTGGTGTCGGCCAATTCGGCTCCGGCTGGTGCTGGCTCGTCTCCGATGGCGGCGTGCTCAAGGTCACCCGGACGCCCAACGGCGTGAACCCGGTCTGCTTCGGCCAGACCGCGCTCTTGGGCTGCGATGTGTGGGAGCACTCCTACTACATCGACTTCCGGAACAAGCGCCCGGCCTATATCGAGAACTTCCTCAACAATCTGGTGAACTGGGAGAACGTGGCGAGCCGTCTGCCCGCCTGATCTCCGCCCGCGAGGGCCTGCCCGGGTCAATCTTCGGGCAGGTCGATCCAGATCCTGGCGCCGAGGCCGTAGCGATCGCCCGCTCGGAGGTCGAGGACCACCGCGTCGCCCCCCGCAAACCTGCCCCGATGGACCAACTCCGGGCGCCCGCCGACCCGCGCAGCCGGGCCGGTGATGCTGAGCGGGGTCCGACCGTCGTCGCGTAAGGTCAGGCTGTCGAGACGCCAGGATCGACCTCGGCGCGTTCGCCATCGAGAACGCGGGCGGACGAGAGAGACAACATCCGGGACCTCGGATCTTGCGCGCGTTGGGGCGCGCTGGGTCAGTCCGTGCGGGCAGGGGTGTCGGTCAGGGCGGCAATCGCAGCCTCGGGGCTGTCCACGACCGTCAAGGCGGCGAGAAACCGGGCGTCGGAGAACCCCCCGGCTTCCATCGCGCGGAAGAGTGCGAGCAGCGGGTCCCAATAGCCGGCGATATTGACCAGCACGACCGGCTTTTCGTGCAGACCGAGGTTGCGCCAGGTCAGCACCTCGATGAGTTCGTCCAGGGTACCGGGTCCGCCGGAAAGCGCCACCACCGCATCCGCATTGCCCAGCATCAGGGCCTTGCGCTCATGCATGGTCTCGGTGACCACCAGGGCATCGCATTCGGTCCGCGCCACTTCCCGATCGACGAGGCGACGGGGGATGAACCCCGTCACATGGGCTCCCGCCGACTGTGCCGCCCGGGCCGCCTCGCCCATCAGCCCGTAATCGCCCGCCCCATAAACCAGGCGCAGCCCGGACGCGGCCACGGCACGGCCAAAGCGCTTCGCCGCCGCGCGGTGGGCAGGGTCGGTCCCGTTGCGCGAGCCGCAATACAGACACAGGCTCTTGATGGCGGGCATGGGGTCCTCGCGGCGTTTCACGCCGCAGTCATCACCGAGACCGAACGCCTGCGCAAGGGGAGCTCGCGCCGCGTTGCGGTGGGCTGTAGCGTCGCGCGGGTTTGACCGGCCGTGGCGGGCCTGTATATGCCACTGAGGGACCCAGACGGCCGCGGGAAGGCGAGACAAGATGAGTTCACGCGCGCGCCGGCGCAACCGAACCGGGCCGCCGACCGAAGGAAAGCCCGATCTCGCGATACTCACCCGGGCGCTTCCGGATCTTTGGCCGGCCGGCCGGCCGGATCTGCGGGTCCGGGTTGTCCTGGCGCTCACCCTCTTGGTCGCAGCGAAGGCGGCGACGATCCTCTTGCCCTTTATCTACCGTGCTGCAGTGGATGCCCTCGGACCGGAGACCGCTGCCCTCGCCGTCGCCTCACCCGTGGCGCTGGTGGTGGCTTACGGGGTCGCGCGGCTCATGGGCACGGTGCTCCAGCAGCTGCGCGACGCGGTTTTCGCGAAGGTCAGTCAGCACGCGCTGAGGAAGCTCGCGCTCCGGGCGTTCCGTCATGTCCACAAGCTGTCCCTGGCTTTCCACCTCTCGCGACAGACGGGCGCGCTCAGTCGCATCGTGGACCGCGGGGTCAAGGCAATCGACTTCCTCCTGCGCTTTCTCGTTTTCAATATCGGGCCCCTGTTGCTTGAGCTCGTCATCGTGGTGATCATCTTCTGGACGAGCTTTGGCTGGGAGTATTCGCTTGCTCTGGCGGTGACCATCGTCAGCTATATCGCGTTTACCTTCCGGGTCACCGAATGGCGGCTAAAAATTCGGATGCAGATGAATAAGGACGACCAGGAAGCCCATCAGAAGGCCGTGGATAGCATGCTCAATTATGAGACGGTCAAGTATTTTGATGCGGCGGAGCGGGAGGCTGAGCGCTATGATGGGTCGATGCGGGCGTTTCAAAAGGCCGCCATCAAGACGCAGACTTCGCTCGCATTCCTCAATTCAGGGCAAGCATTGATCATCTCCCTCGGCATGGTGGTCGTCATGGCGATGGCGGCGCGGGAGGTGGCGGCGGATACCATGACAGTGGGCGATTTCGTCATGGCCAACGCCTTCATGATCCAAGTGACCATGCCATTGAACTTCCTCGGCACGGTGTATCGCGAGATCCGCCAGAGTCTTGTCGATATGCGAGAGATGGTGTCGCTAACCGACACGCCCCCAGATGTGACCGACGCGCCGGATGCGGTGGCGTTCGAGCCCCGAGAGGGACGCGTCCGGTTCCGCAATGTCTCCTTCGGCTATGGGCCGGACCGGCAGATCCTCCACGGCGTCGATTTCGAGGTTCCAGGCGGCGGTAAACTCGCCCTGGTGGGGCCGTCCGGGGCCGGCAAATCGACGGTCGCACGGCTGATCTTCCGCTTCTACGATGCGACCGGCGGGGCCGTGGAGATCGATGGCCAGGACGTCCGGAGCGTAACCCAGGACAGCTTGCGCAGCGCGCTCGGCGTGGTCCCCCAGGATACGGTGCTGTTCAACGACACCATCGGCTACAACATCGCCTATGGCCGTGACGGCGCCACGCGCGAGGAGGTCGTCGAGGCTGCGAAATCCGCCCGGATCCACGGGTTTATCGAGACATTGCCCCAGGGCTACGACACCGTGGTAGGCGAGCGCGGTCTCAAGCTCTCCGGCGGGGAGAAACAGCGCGTGGCGATCGCACGCACCATTCTAAAGAACCCGCCGGTGCTCGTGCTCGATGAGGCCACCTCGGCGCTCGACACCGGAACGGAACGGCAGATCCAGGCCGAGCTAAAACGCCTCGGCGAGGGTCGGACGGTCATAATGATCGCCCACCGGCTTTCCACCGTGGTGGAAGCGGACGAGATCCTCGTGCTGCAGGCCGGCCGCGTCGTCGAGCGCGGGACCCATGCGGCCCTGCTCGCGCAGGGAGGGGTTTATGCGTCGATGTGGGCCGCGCAAGAGGCCGAGGATGTCGCGGTCCCGGCCGAAGAGACCGTTTGACGGGCAGTGCGGGGCGCCACAGGGGTGACGGTTCCCGAAGCGTTGGCAGCATCCGGAAACCCGCACGCGCAACGCCGCTCGGCCCATCTCGATCGTCGGGCTAGCAAGATCGGCCGCCAGAGCGATGGCGCGCCGCGCAGGCGGCTCGGGGACATACCCGACCCTCAGGCCGAAGTCCTGATGCCTCTCACTCGGCTGCCCGCATCGTCGGTGGGGCGCACAGCTCCTCCGGGGTCGGCGGTGCGTGGTGCAGCCGGGTTGGCGCCGGCGCTTGAGCTGGAGCGGCCCAGAGGATCTCCGGTGGCGGTGTTTGCCTCATCCGTCGGGTCAGCCGTCGATCGGTCCAGAAGCGGCGCATGCGCCCGGGCGATAGCAAGGTCGCGACACCGGCCGCGGTCAGGCGGAGCCCCTGATAGGCCCCGGTTGAGATCCACTCCCGCAAGGCCAGCGCCGCGGGGGTCACCAGCAGCGTCAGGACGGTCGCCGTCGCCAACCCGAAAACCACCGCTGTCGCCAGGCTAACCCACCACAGCGCAGTCGGCGCGCCCCAGACAACCTGACCGCTGCCGAAATCGAGGCTCATCGCGAACATCATCGGCAGCAGGCCAGCAATGGTCGTCACTGTGGTGAGAAGCACCGGGCGGATCCGGTCCTCCGCGGTCCGAACGATCGCCTCGAGCCGCGGCATCCGCTTTGCGAAATCCTGAAAGGTGTCGATCAGCACGATGTTGTTGTTGACCACGATGCCGGCGAGCGCCAGGACCCCGGTGCCGGTCATGATGATGGAGAACTTCTGTCCCATCACCAGCATCCCCACTAAAACGCCCGCCACCGACATGACCACGGCGGTAAGGACAAGAACGGCGTTGTAGATCGAATTGAATTGGGCGAGCAGGATGACGGCCATCAACCCCAGAGCGCCAGCAAAGGCCACCAGCAAGAACTGCTGGCTTTCCGCCTGCTCTTCCCGGTCGCCGACAAAGGCCGCCTCGACCCCCTGCGGCAGCGGCTGCGCCTCGGCGAGCCAGCGTTCGAGCTCTTCGACCGCGGTGACCTCAGACACCCCCGGGGCGACATCTGCCCGCACCATGAGAAAGCGCCGACCGTCGCGGCGGCTGATCTCGCCGAGTTCTTGGACGGGCTTTCGCGTGACGAAATTGGCCAACGGCACCTGCCCGCGGTTTGTCGCGACCTTCAGATTGTCCAGCGTCGAGAGGCTTCGATGTTCCTCGGGAAAGCGGGCACGGATGTCGATTTCCTCGAAGACGTCGTCCAGGCGCATGCTGTCGAGATAGGCGCCCCGGGTGACGAGCTGGACAAAGGGGCCGATCGACGTGATGTCGGCGCCGTAACGGCCTGCGGCGGTGCGGTCGATTTCCAGTTGCCACTCGATCCCCGGCAGCGGTCTGGTGTCGTCGATCTGCACAAGGCCAGGCATGGCCTCCAGCTTGGTCCGGACAATCTCGGCGGCCCGGAGCAGGGCGTCGAAATCGAGACCCTGGAGTTCGATCTGGATCGGCTTGCCCTGCTGGGGCCCGCCCTCCATCGGATTGAGCTCGGCGATCGCCCCAGGAATTTCCGCGAGCCGCGCCTCGATCTCGGCAAGGATTTGGGCGCCGGGGCGGCGGGTGTCCCAGGGGGCGAGCTCGATTTGTACCTGACCCACGCTGTCGGACGGCCCGTCGCCGGCGGCACCTGAGGCAAGCCCGCCGCTGCCGGCGAAGGCGAAGACCGAGGCCACGCCCTCGACCCCGAGCACCTTTGCTTCGGCCGCGCGCACCAGGCGGTCGGTTTCGGTCAGCGAGAGGTTTCCGCGGGCGCGCACATGGATCAGCGCGCGTTCCGGTTCGGTCTCGACGAAGAACTCCACCCCTGTCTGGTGGGTGGCGTAATACGCGACGATCCCGGCCATCCCAGCCCCCGCCAGGGCGAGCGCGACGACGGGGCCCACGGGGTTCAATACCATCAGCGCAACGAGCCGGCCGAAGGGGCTGCGCCTGCGCGGGCCCTCCGGCACGGGCACCGGCGGCGGACCGCCCAAAGCCGCCACCGACCGCGCGAGGCGCCCCGCGATGCCGCCCATAACCGGCAGGAAGATCAGCGCCACGATCAGCGAGGCTGCGAGCACGAAGATCAGGGTCACCGGCAGCTGACCCATGAACTCGCCCGGCATCCCGGGCCAAAGGAGCATGGGCAGGAAGGCGCAGAGCGTCGTGGCGGTCGATGAGGCGATCGGCCAGGCCATGCGTTTAGCCGCGGCCGTGTAGGCGCGCATGGGCCCCTCGCCGCGTTTGATCAGCGTGTCCGCATGCTCCACGACGACGATCGCGCCGTCCACCAACATGCCGACGGCGAGGATCAGCCCGAACATGGTCATGTTGTTGACGGGCATGTCGAGCACCGCCATCAGCCCGAAGGCGAGCAGGAACGAGGCGGGAATGGCGAAGCCCACGAGCATCGCCGAGCGGAAGCCGAGCGCCGCCAGCACGACGATCATCACGAAAATCACCGCCGTGATCACCGCATTCTCGAGCTGGGAGACCATGTCGCGGACCTCCCGGCTTTGGTCCATCGATACCGCCACATTCACCGCCTGGCGCAGCGGCGCCGGCCACGGCGCGATTTCCGTCGCGACGATGGCCCGCACGACTTCGGCCGTCTCGATGATGTTCTCGCCCTGGCGCTTCTTCACTTGCAGCGCGATGGCTTTCTCGCCGTTGAACCGCGCCGTGCCCTGGGCATCCTCGAAGGTGCGTCTGATCTCGGCGAGATCGGCCAGCCGGACCACCCGATCGCCATTGACCTTGATCGGCAGCGCATAGACGTCTTCCGGCTGTTCGAAGGCGCCTGGGACGGAGACGGAGAACGCCGCAGTGCCGGATTTCACGCTGTCCGCCGGGACGAGCTGGTTGTTTCGCGCGACCGCGTCGAGCAGCTCCTGCGCAGTGAGCCCGTAGCTCTCCAGCTTGAGCGGATCGACCAGAACCTCGACCATCTCCTCGCGGTGGCCGGTCAGTTCCGCTTCGAGCACCCGGGCATCCGCCTCGATCGCCCGCTGGAGCTCCTTGGCAAGCCGCAACAGCATCCGCTCCGGCACATCGCCTGAGAGCGAGACGACGAGGATCGGGAACTCCGAGAGGTTAATCTCGGTGATGGTGGGCTCTTCGGCCTCTGCCGGGAACTCTGCTTGCGCCTCGTCGACCTTGGCGCGGACCTCCGCGAGGGTCGCGGATTTGTCCCAGTCGAACTCGAATTCGAGCAGCACCGACGCATGTCCCAGCGTCGCGATCCCGGTGAGCTCCTTCAGCCCTTCAAGACCCCGCAGCTCGGTCTCCAAAGGCCGCACGATGAGCCGTTCGGCATCCGTCGCCGAAACCCCCGGCAGCGCCACCGAGACGTAGAGCACGGGCACGTCGATATCGGGCGAGCCTTCCTTGGGCAACGTCGTGTAGGCATGCAGCCCGCCGGCGATCGCGATCACCACGAAGGCGAGGATCATCCGGGCCCGCGCCGCGCACCAAGCGATGACAGCGCTCATCCGAGATCCTCCCAGGAAGACGCGACGGGTGCAATCGGCCGGGCGTCGCGGACGAATTCCTGACCGACGACGATCACCTGCGCGGTCTCCGGCAAGCCGCGCACCCAAATGCCGCGGGGATCGTCGCGCAACAGCATTACCGGCACGAAGCGGGCAACCGGTCCCCTCGGGCCCGGCTCCGCAAGGCGCACCCCGAGCCGGCCGTTGTCATCCAGCGTCAGTGCCGATTGCGGGATGCGGTGGGCTCGTTCCGGCGACAGCTCTATCCGCAGCTCTGCGGTCATCCCATCGCGTAACCGGCCGCCGGGGTTCTCCAGCGTGATCTCCACCTCATAAGTCCGGGTGTCCGGGTCTGCGACGCGGGCGATGAAACTGATATGGCCGGCCGCGGTTTCGCCGTTGACGAGGCGAACGGTGGCGGGCCCGCCGGGCGCGATCCGGTCGATGACCTGCTCGGCGACAAAGCCCGTGGCCTGGAGCTTGGTTAGATCGACCAAGGTCGCGCACGGGGCGCCGATGTCGAGCCGGGTGCCGAGCTCGGCGGTGTCGGTCTCCAAAAGCCCGGCGAAGGGCGCTTTCACCTCCAGGCGCGCGATGTCCAGCTCCATCAGGTCAACCGCCGCCTGCGCCGCCTCAAGCTCGGCCTGTCGTGCGATCCGCGTGGTCTCCGACGTGAAGCCCTTCGCTGAGAGGCTGTCTGCGGCGCGGGCCTCGGCACGGGCCTCCTCCAGACGGGCCTGGGCCTCGGCAAGCTGGGCTGGGCGGGAGCCCGGATCGAGCCGGCAGAGCACCTCCCCCGTGGCAACGGCCCGGCCCCGCTGCATCGGCTCCGAGATCACGAGGCCGGCGGTCTCTGCGGGCACATGCACCCGGCGAAATGCGGCCGTGCGCCCCGGAACCAAAAGCCGGTCGGCGGTTTCCTCGGCCGTCACCGTCAGCACCCGTACCGGCACCGGCCGCGGTGCTTGGGCTGCGATCTCGGCTGTGGCGCTGAGCGAGGTGGGCTCAGCGGCCGGCGGTTGAGACGTCTCCTCGGAGGCGGGCGCGAAGTAAAGCGCCAAGCCCGCGACGACGGCGAGAGACAGCAGGGCAGATGTCCAGCGCATGGGTGTTGCGATACGTCCTGACTGGCGGCGGGCCCGAGCGAACCTCTGGCTTTCGATCTAGTAGAATAGTCGCCGGGGAGGGCTCTTCAAAGAGTGGCGCGTGCCATTGTCGCGTATTGGTGACGCGGTGCGGCGTCACGTCAGGCAGACACTGCCACCGGAACCGCCACCGAAGACGCCACCGAAGACGTCACCGAAACCGGCGACGGCCTCGGTAGGGCGGCTTGCGGTGGCCGTGGTTTTCCCGGTTGGGAGGCAGCCGGCAGCTCGGCTATCCTGCGCCCACGGTTTCAGGCCGAAAGGGAGCGCCACATGTCCACCCAATCCACCATTTCGAAAAAGGCTGCGATTGCCGAGCCCAACGCCGCACGCAAGCGGATGACGGTCCCCGCATTCACCGCGCGCAAAGGCGGCGATCCCCTCGTCTGCCTCACCTCCTACACCGCCCATGTCGCCCGGATTTGCGACGAGGTCTGCGATCTGCTGCTGGTGGGCGACAGCCTGGGCATGGTGATCCACGGCCTGCCCAACACCCTCGGGGTGACGCTTGAGCATATGATCATGCACGGCCAGGCGGTGGTGCGCGGGGCGGACAAGGCGCTGGTGGTGGTCGATATGCCTTTCGGCAGCTTCGAAGAGAGCCCGGAGATCGCCTTTCGCAACGCGGCGCGCGTGATCAAGGAGACCGGCGCCCATGCTGTCAAGCTTGAGGGCGGGGTGGAGATGGCCCCTACGATCCGCCATTTAACGCGGCGCGGGATCCCAGTGATGGCGCATATCGGGCTTATGCCCCAGGCGATGAACACCGCCGGCGGCTTCAAGGCGGTGCGGGCGCCCGAGCGGTTCGACGCGGTGGTGGCCGACGGGCAGGCGGTTACCGAGGCGGGCGCGTTTTCGGTGGTGGTCGAGGGGGTGGCGCCGGAGCTCGCCGACCGGCTGACCGCGGAGCTGCCCATCCCCACGATCGGGATCGGAGCGTCGGCCGGCTGCGACGGACAGATCCTCGTCTTCGAGGACATGGTGGGGCTGATGCCCAGGGTGCCCACCTTCGTCAAACGCTACGGCACGATGGAGGAAATGATGACGGCGGCCGTCGCGCAATATGCCCAGGAGGTGTTGGCACGGCGCTTCCCGGCCGAGGAGCACACCTATCGCAAGGCCCCATGACGGTGGAATTGTTGCGTCAAGGTCACGGACAAGGGGCGCCGTACCGGTCTGCGGAGTTCCGCGCTTCCGAGCCAGCGCTTGAAGCGGTATTCTGCCACTACAAAAAAACGAACTGAGGCAGCAAGATGAGCAAACTTCTTAAGATTTTCGTTTCGGTGATGGGGACCGCCCTTGCCGTCGCGACCGGCCACGAGGTCTGATGTCGGCCATCCGCATCGAACCCGGCAACCAAGAGAGCGGCGCGCCCTGAGGGACGCGCCGTTCCGCGTTTCGGCTGACGCCGCCCGCCGCTTCCCCCACCCTTGCGGCAGTTTCGCTGCGGGACTGAGCGGCGTTCTTGCCCACGCATGGGAGGCGGCGGGCGGCATCAGCCCATGAGCTTTGCGTCGAAGGGGTAATGCGTGAGGTTCTCGTACCCGGTCTCGGTAATCAGCACCTGGTCCTCGAGCTTGATCGCGAAGTCCCCGCCCTCGGACTGCACCAAGGCCTCGACACAGAGCATCATGCCGGGTTCCAGCGCGTAGTCGAACGCGCCGGGCGCGTGGTCTTGTGGGTAGCGGATCGACGGCCACTCGTCGCAGAGCCCCACCCCGTGCATCTTGCAAGAGTAGCGCCCGGGTATGAACTCCGCCGGCAGCTTATGGCCACCGAAAACCAACTCGTCGAACCCCACCCCGGGCGCGAGCATCGCCATATTTGTTTGGATATGCTCATGGGCAATGCGAAACTGGCGGCGCATCTCCGGGGTCGGGTCCCCGTCGCCCACCCACCAGGTGCGGGAGATGTCAGAACACATCCCATAGCAGCCGATCAGATCGGTGTCGAAAGCGACGATCTCG
>JBHJGY010000081.1:0-11715 GCA_050331335.1 Pikeienuella sp. | reverse complement strand
CGGCGCCGACGATCAGCGCTGTCCCCGTCCAGGTCAGTGCATCGGGAAAATCGCCGAAAATCGCCCAACCGAGAAGGGTCGCCGAGACAATTTCGAGATACTGGAAAGGCGCAACCGCGCCCGCTTCCAGCCGAGACAGTGCCAGCACGATCATCTGATGCGCGATGGCCGCCAGAGCTCCCATGCTGAAAAAGAGCCCGAACTCGACCCAGGTCGGCCAGAGCAGCGCCGCCGGCGCGCCGGTCAACGGGCCGATAGCCATCCCGACCGACAGCGGCAGAAGCGCAAACACGCCTGTCCAGAGCTGCAACGCGAGGCGCCCGCCGGTCTGGCTCATCACACGCGTGACCAACATGTAGCAGGAGAAGAACAGCGCGGTGGCGAGCGGGAAGCCCGCCGCCGGGCCGTAGGCTGCGAGGTTTGGCCGCAGGACGACAAGCGCCCCGACGAGCCCGACGGTGATCGCCGCCAGCCGGCGCCAGCCGATGCGCTCGCCGAGCACCGGCACCGCGAGAAGCGTGAGGATCAGCGGCGCGACGAAGAAGATCGAGATCGCGTTGGCCACCGGCATCTCTCGGAGTGCATGGTTAAAGCACAGGAGCGCCACCCCGAGGAGCAGTCCCGCCGCCACATGGCCGGGCTTGGGGCGCATGAGCTGGCCCGCGACGATCACCACCGGCAAGAGCAGCAGCGTTTGGGCGAGAAAGCGGCCCGCGCCGACCTGCGCCGGGGAGAGCCGTTCCATCAGCAGCTTGGCGAAAACGTCGAGCCCCGGCACGAGCAGCATCGCGCCGATCATCAGCGCGAGGCCGGTGCGCGTGGCGGCGTCCGGCGTGGGGCTTGCAGCGATGCTCATGCCCGGTGATCGCATGAGGTCGTGCGCCGCGCCAGCGCCCTCTGCGCCGACATGCCGCCGACAGAGACGCGCGCGCGGTGTCAGAGGTCGATGGCTTCGGCGAAACGCGCGCGCTCCTGGATGAACTGAAAGCGGGTTTCCGCGCGCCGGCCCATCAGCCGCTCGACAAGGCCCGCGGTGTCCTCGAGATCATCGTCGATCGAGACGCGCAGGAGCCGGCGTTTTTTGGGATCCATCGTCGTCTGCTTGTGATACTTCGCGTACATATAGCCCAAGCCCTTGAAGCGCGTGAACATCGGTTTGCCGCGGCCGCCAAGGCCGGTCTCCATCACCGCGTCCTTTTCGGCGTCGTCGAGCACATAGACGGTCTTGGCGCCTTGGGTGATCCGGTAGAGTGGCGGTTGGGCGAGATAGAGATGGCCCTGCTCGATTAATTCCCGCATCTGGGTGAAGAAGAAGGTCATGAGCAGGGCCGCGATATGGGCGCCGTCGACATCGGCGTCAGTCATGATGATCACGCGCTCGTAGCGCAGATCGTCCTCGCGATACTTCGCCCCCATACCGACGCCGAGCGCTTGGCAGAGGTCCTGCAACTCCTTGTTGTCGTTAAGTTTAGCCCCTGCGGCGCCGAGCACGTTGAGGACCTTGCCCCGCAACGGCAGCAAGGCTTGGGTCTCGCGGTCGCGCGCCATCTTGCCGGAACCGGACGCCGAATTGCCCTCCACGAGGAAGATTTCGGTCCCCTCCTTGGTCTGGCGCGAGCAGTCGGTGAGCTTGCCGGGCAGGCGCAGCCGCTTGGTGGCGGATTTGCGCTGTGTTTCCTTTTCGGCCTTCCGGCGGGCGCGTTCCTCGGCGCGCTCGATCACATGGGCGAGGACGGCATCGGCGAGCTTCGGATCGGCGCCGAGCCAGGTGTCCATCCGGTCGCGCACGGCGCCCTCGACCAGTCGTTCGGCCTCGGCGGTCGCGAGCCGGTCCTTGGTCTGGCCTACGAATTCAGGCTCCCTGATGAAAACCGAAATCATGGCGGCGGCTTGGGCGGTGACGTCCTCGCGCCGGATCTCTTTGGCCTTCTTGGTGCCTGCGCGCTCGCCATGGGCGCGGATTGCCTTGGTGATCGCCGCCCAGAAGCCCGCCTCATGGGTGCCGCCTTCGGGCGTGGGGATCGTGTTGCAATAGGCCGAGACATGGCCGTCCTCGGTCGGGGTCCAGGCCAGTGCCCATTCCACAGAGCCGGGCATGTCGGCGCCGAAGCGCTCGGAGAAGGCCACTTTCCCGGCGAATGGGGCGGCGATCGTCGCGGTCTCGGCGAGCTGGGCGGCCAGAAAGTCGGCCAGGCCCCCGGGGAAGTGGAACACGTCCTCCTGGGGCGTCGGATCGCCCTCGGTCAGCCGTTCGGGCGCGCAGCGCCAGCGGATCTCCACCCCCCCGAAGAGATATGCCTTCGAGCGCGCCATCCGGTGCAAGCGCGCCGGCGAGAGCGCGGCCGCGGCGCCGAAGATCTCCGGGTCGGGGTGGAAGGCCACTTTGGTGCCGCGGCGGTTTTGCACCGGCCCGAGGCTCTCCAGCGGTCCCTGGGGGATCCCGCGGGCGAAGTCCTGGGCATAGAGCCGGCGCCCTCGGGCGACTTCCACCCGCAGCCTGTCCGACAGCGCGTTGACAACGGACACGCCCACGCCGTGGAGACCACCGCTCGTCTGATACGCTTTGTCGGAGAACTTGCCGCCCGCGTGGAGGGTGCACAAGATGACCTCCAGCGCGGATTTATCCGGAAACTTCGGATGGGGATCAACCGGGATACCGCGCCCATTATCGGTGATCACAACGGTCCCATCGGCGAGGAGCTCCACCTCGATCCGCGAGGCGTGTCCTGCCACTGCCTCATCCATTGAATTGTCGAGGACTTCGGCGACAAGGTGGTGCATCGCCCGTGCATCGGTACCGCCCACATACATGCCGGGGCGTTTGCGCACGGGTTCGAGCCCCTCCAAAACCTCGATCGTGGAGGCGTCATAGCCTGCTTCGGCGGCATCAGCGCCCTCTGGGAACAGGTCGTCCTCGCTCATCACCGCCTCCTCACCCTTTGCCGAGTATTGCCCAGGGCGCTTGCAAGCTCAAGATATTGGGGCCTCACATGGGCGCTGCCACAAGGCTGTCCCGCTCGCCGAGAAGATAGCGCGCCACATCCGCCAGATCGAAACCGAGCGATACCATCAGACTGTCCACCAGAACCCACAGCGCTTGCCGTTGCGGCGCGCGGATCTGCCCATCGCGGCGCAGCTTCCAGAGGATGAAGCCCAGAAGCGGCGGCCAGAAGATCAGATGCGGCAGCCCCAACAGCCTGACAAAGCCCACCTGCTCGTAAAGCGCCTGCATCGCCACCACCATCGGGACGTTTGCCGCCAGGATCGCCGCGGCGATCCCCCAGCTGGCCCGCGCGAACAAGCAAATGGTCAGCGCGCCGAAGCTCGCGATGTTGAGCCAAAGCACCCACACACGCACCCATTCAGGTTGCAGCGCCAGCGCTTCGTGGAAGGTCAAGTCCTGCGTCATGGCCCGGGGTTGGCAGGGTGGGACGACGGGCGCAAGCCCTTGCGCGTCGGGGATGGCGCGCCTATCTGACGGTAGAATCACCTGGAGTGCCCGATGACGGACAGGGAAAAAGCCGACACGGCGCGCCCGGCCAGGTCCTCGGCCCGGCGTGCGGAGATCCTCGACTGCGCCGAGCGCATGGCCCGGCGCGGTGGATATAACGGGTTCAGCTTTCGCGAGATCGCTGCCGAGATCGGCATTAAGAGCGCCAGCGTCCACTACCATTTTCCGACCAAGGCTGAGCTGAGCCGAGCGCTTGCCGCCCGCTACGCCGACCGGTTCATCGAGAGCCTCGGGCCTCCGGCGGAGCCGGGCGCCGTTCTGCGACTGATCGCCGGCTATCGGGCGGCTTTGCGCGAGGCGGATCAAATGTGCCTATGCGGGATCTTCGGGGCGGAAATCGACAGCTTGCCCGAGCCGTTGGCCGACACCGTGCGAGATTTTTTTGAGCGCTCAGTGGCTTGGGCCTCGGCGTGTCTGGGCGAAACCGAAGGGCGGACCGGCGGCGAGACCCTGATCTCGGGGCTCGAAGGCGCGCTGATCGCCGCCCGGGCGCTGGGGGATGCGGAGGTGTTCGACCGGGTGGCGACGCGCCTGCTTGACGCAGCTAAGGGCGGGGCGTGGTCCGCGCCGGATCCCAAGGCGTAGGTGCCGAGGCGCGACGGCGCTGGCCTAGCCGAGCCGATCCTGCAGAGCCATCGCCGCCATCGACGCACCGAGATAGAGCGGCCGGAGCCCTGGCAGCGGGATCGGCGGTGGCAGTCCCCGCCAAGGGGCCGGGACCGCATCCACAGGGGCGCCGGCGATCTGCGCGGCGACGAGCCGCCCGGCCAGGGTGCCCATCGCGATCCCAGAGCCGTGCCAGCCGAAGGCGTGAAACACCGTGGGCGCGTCGGTCAGCTGCCCAATCGCAGGTGTCAGCTGTCGGGTCATTGCGACGGGCCCGCGCCACATATGGCTGAAGTCGGCGCCGGCCAGCCCCGGCAGGGCCCTGTCAAGTCTGGCGCGGAGGTGGACCTGCATCCGACGCGCCCCGGCCTCGGTGCCACGCAAATCACCTCGCATGCCAAAGAGCAGCCGCCCGTCCGGCAATAGGCGGAAATAGACCAACAGCGCGCGGCTGTCGGAGCAGGGGGTGTCCCCGAGCCATGGATGGGCGCTGCGCTCGGCCTCGGTGAGCGGGCGCGTGACGGCGATGTTTGAGATTACCGGCAGCAGGCGGGCCTTGAAGGCGGGGTGCAGCCGCTCCGGCGTAAACGCGTTGGCGGCCAGCACAACACGACCGGCCCGGAGGCTCCCATGGGCGGTAAGCAGCCGGTGGCCGTTGCCGGCCCGCTCCCACAGAACGACTTCGGATCGGGGGTGGAGCCGGGCGCCGCTTGCAACAGCGGCTGCGGCGAAGGCCCGGGTCAGCTTGAGCGGATGAACCCCGAAGCCGGGCCGCATCCAAACACCGCCATATCTTGCGATATCGGCCAGCCCCGAGGGCGGCACCGGCTCGGCGCTGAAACCCGCGGGCACGGTCTCTGCGGCAAGCTCCCGGGCGGCCCTCGGCCCATGCGCGAGGATCAGCTCCCCGTCGCCTTGGACATCCTGCGTCAGATGCGCCTCGGCGAAGATGCGGAGTTCCGGGATCCAATCGGCGAGGCTGCGCTCAGCCCGCTCGGTCTCGGCCAGCCCGTGGCGGCGGATCATCCGCCCGCGCGAGAGCTTCCATCCGCCGAAGCAGACGAGCCCGCCCGCGCGCCCCGAGGCGCCCCAGCCGATCTCGCCCGCCTCGAGCACCGTCGCCCCAATCCCCCGCTCGGCCAAGGCGCGGGCACAGGATAACCCGCAGAGCCCGCCACCGATGATCGCGACATCCGTCGCCTCCTCGGCTTCCAGCGGGGAGACATCTGGCGTCGGCGTCGGCGTCGCGGACGCCTCCCACCAGGAAGCTTCGGTGCGCGTCGTGTCATAGACGACGGCGGCGAGCGGCCCCTGCATCACTTGGGTCTCAGAGCCATAAGGGTGGGTGCGCCCGCCATAACTCAGGCCGTCGGGCTCTCGTGCAGGAACCCGCCGGATTGGCGCGCCCAGAGCCGGGCATAAAGTCCCTGGCGGGCGAGCAGCGCCAGATGCGGGCCTTCTTCGACGATCCGGCCCCGGTCGAGCACAACGATGCGGTCCATGCTTTGGATCGTCGAGAGCCGATGGGCGATCGCGATGACGGTCTTGCCCGCCATCAACCGGGCGAGGGCGGCCTGGATCACCGCTTCGACCTCGGAATCGAGCGCCGAGGTTGCCTCGTCGAGCACGAGCACCGGCGCGTCCTTGAGGATGGCGCGGGCAAGCGCGATGCGTTGGCGCTGGCCGCCAGAGAGCTTTACCCCGTCCTCGCCGAGATGGGCGTCGTAGCCGGTGCGGCCCTTGCGATCGCGCAATCCGAGGATGAAGTCGTGTGCGGCAGCCTCCTCGGCCGCCGCAATCGCCGCCGCCCGCCCGGCTTCCGGCCGACCATAGAGGATGTTGTCGAGCGCCGAGCGGTTGAACATCGCCGGCTCTTGGGTGACTGTGGCGATCTGGGCACGCAGCCCGTCCTGGGTGAGCGTTCGGATGTCGCGGCCGTCGAGAGACACCTGTCCTGCCTCCACATCATGCAGGCGGAGCAGAAGCTTCAGCACGGTCGACTTGCCTGCCCCGGAAGGCCCAACGAGCCCGACCTTCTCGCCAGGCGCGACCGCCAGATCGAGCCGTTCCAGCCCGCCACCGCCGGCGCGGCCATATTGAAACCGGACGCCGTCGAAATCGATCCGGCCGATCGCTCGGGCTGGCACGGCGGCATCTGGCGCATCGGTGATTTCATGGGCCGGCGACAGGGTTTTCATCCCGTCCTCCACCACGCCGAGATTGGTGAAGATCCCCATTGCGGTAAACGAGATCCAGCCCGACATGTGCGACAGACGCGTCGAAATCAGCCCTGCCATCGCAATAAGCCCGGGGCCTGCCATGCCCTCGGTCCAGAGCCAAAGTGCCGCCCCGATCAGAAGCACCGGTAAGGCAGAAGCAAGGATCGCCAGGCGCACGCGGAAGTTCCAGCTCTCCCGGCCAAAGGCGATCCCTGCCGCGCGGTAGCGGGCCAGTGCGCTGCGGGCTGCTTCATGCTCGCGGCCCGCATGGGCGAAGAGCTTGACGGTGGTCATGTGGGAGAGGCTGTCGACGAGCTGACCGGATGCGGCGGCCCTGGCTTCGGCGCGCGCCTTGGCGCAGGCCCTGATCCGTGGCAGCCGGCGCAGCACAAGCCGCAGATAGATCGCAAACCACACCGACAGAAGGAGCGCCAGCCGCCAGTCGGCGACCGCAAGGATCGCCATGGCGGCCGTGAGGGTAGCGACGCCGTAGACGATGGCGTTCAACGTCTCCGTCGTCGCATCGGTCATCGCGACGGCGGTTTGCGTTTCCTTCTGGGCGATGCGGCCGGCGAAATCGTCCTCGAAGAAGCTCATCGACTGCCCCAGGGTGTGCCCGTGCAGCCGCCAGATCGTCAGTGAGGTGAAGCCGGGCACGATCCCCCGCGAGATAAACCCCGCTGTCAGCGCCATCAGCCCCGGTCGCAAGATCAAGAAGAATAAGCCGATCGCGAGCAGGCCCGGCCAGTCTTCGGCAAACAGCACCTCCGGCGAGACCACGGCAGCCCGGTCCACCACCCAACCGACCGCATAGGCAACCAGAGCCTCGGCGACCCCCAAAGCGATGGTCGCAACCAGCAAGCCGAACACTGCCGGCTCGGTGCCCCGCAACAGCCAGCGCAGGAAGGCGCCGAGGGTTTCCGGTGGGGCCGTGCGCTCCTGCGGAAAGGGGTCGATCAGCCGCTCGAACACCCCCTCGCGGGGGGCTTCCGGCTCCGGGTCGACACGGGCATCCATCATTCGGCGGCCGTATCGACGGTGGTCGCGAGAAAGCCGCCCGACTGCCGCTCCCAGAGCCGCGCATACATTCCCCCCTCCGCCAGAAGGCGCTCATGGGGGCCGTCCTCGATCACCCGTCCCTGATCGAGACAGACGATCCGGTCCATCCGTTGGATCGTCGACAAGCGGTGGGCGATCGCGATCACGGTCTTGCCGGCCATGAGATCGGCCATCGCCTCCTGGATCGCCGCCTCGACTTCCGAATCGAGCGCCGAGGTTGCTTCGTCGAGGATCAGGATCGGCGCGTCCTTCAGCACCGCCCGGGCGAGCGCGATCCGTTGGCGTTGCCCGCCGGAGAGCCGCACACCGCGCTCACCGACGTAAGCGTCGAGCCCCGTGCGCCCCTCCCTGTCGATCAGGTCGGGGATGAACTCATCGGCATGGACCTTCCGCGCGGCCTCCCAAATCGCCTCTTCCGTCGCGTCAGGGCGGCCATAGGCGATGTTGGCCCTAATCGAGCGGTGCAGGAGCGCGGTGTCCTGTGTGACCATCGCGATCTGCTGGCGGACGCTCTCCTGTTGAAGAAGGCTGAGCTCTTGGTCGTCGATCAATACGCGGCCGGCATCGGGGTCGAAGAACCGCAAGGCGAGATTGACGAGGGTCGATTTGCCCGCCCCCGAGCGGCCCACGAGCCCCACGCGTTCACCGCCCCGGATCGTCAGCGTGATGTCGCGCACCCCGCCGGCGCCCACGCGCCGGCCATAGGTGTGGGTCACATGGTCGAAGCGGATCTCGCCCTTCGTGAGCTTCAGCGGCTTGGCGCCTGCCACGTCCTTGAGCCGCAGCGGCTGAGAGACCGTCTCCATACCTTCCTGAACGGTGCCGATATTCTGGAACAACATCGAGAGCGACCACATGATCCAGTCGACCATGCCGGTTAGCCGCACCACGAGCGCGGCGGCCGCTGCAATCGGCCCCACCGAGATTTCGCCCAAGGTCCAAAGCCACACGCCATAGCCCACGACGCCGCCGATGAGCACTGTCGACAACGCCGCGAGGTAGATCGTCAGCCAAGTGTAGAGCCGGGTTTGCTTGGCGAAGGTCCAACGGAATTCCTCCATCGCCTCGCGGGCATACTCTTCCTCGTGCTCGGAATGCGCAAAGAGCTTCACGGTCTGAATGTTGGTGTAGCTGTCGACGATCCGGCCCGCGAGCGTGGACCGCGCATCGGCCACCGCCTTTCCGGCGCGTGTGACGCGGGGCACGAACCAGATAGCGATCGCCACGAAGCCCGCCCCCCAGAGGAGAAGCGGCAGCAGGAGCCGCGCATCGGTCTCGGCCAGGATCACGGCGGCGGCGATCAGGTAGATCAGCGCATACCACATTTCCTGGGCGAGCTGGTGGATCGAGTCGTTGAGGGCCGGCGCGAGCTGTATCTGCTTGTTGGCGATGCGGCCGGCGAAGTCGTCGGTGAAGAACGAGAGCGACTGGCGCAACATCTTGCGATGGGTCCGCCAGCGCACCAGCGCCCCCATCGGCGCGTAAAACCCCTGGCCCGAGACGAAGCTCTCCGCGATGACCGAGACCGGACGGATGACCAGCGCCACCACAATCATCACGAGGAGGGTCGTGCCGTGATCTTCCCACAACTCTTCGGGTGTGGATGACGTGAGAATATCGACGAGTTGGCCCGCATAGCGCAGCAAGAGCGCCTCGGCGACGGCGAAGATCAGGCCCAGCACCATGGTCCCGAGCAGCACCCAGCGTGCCGGGTAGAGCATCGTCCAGTAGAACGCGACCAGCCGGTTCGGGACCTCCGCGCTGTCGTCATAGGGCTGATACGGATCGATCAGGTGCTCGAAGTAGCGAAACATGCGGCGTCCTATGGGTTGGCGCGGGTAGATAGGGCGAGAACGCCGGAAGTCGCCCCGCAGGCCGAGAAGCCGCGCGAGTGCAGTCGCGAGTGTGGCTTTTGCTGTATACTAAGCGACGCGGCGCGTCCACCGATCTTGGCAGGGGGAGGTGCGTCCGCCGTCGATGGTGTGGCCCGTCGGTAAACGGCTGTGGCCCGTCGCTCTTATGAACAGAATGCCGGCTATGGAGCCGCCGGACCGATCTCGTTGCCTCGCCAGCTCCTTGAAAGCGCAACCGCCATCCCGTTCGCCAGCTTGGGCTTCGTCGGTTGCTCGGCCGCGATCCCCTGACGGTACCGCCCTCCGCCCGAGATGTGTGGGAAATCGAGCCGACAAGGGCCGACGAAATCCGCGTCGTCGCGCTCAGCTAAGCCCGGCCGCATCAGACGCCTGGCTGCAACTTTGGCCAAGGGGGCCGCAACTTCCGCCCAGGCGCAGGCTTGCTGGCCCATGCGACCCCTGGGCCTTTGCGCCCCCTGCGCCGCTTCGCTAGGGCTTTGGGAAACGACGCTCAATTGCGGGAGGACAAGCCATGAACCCGGACAGCGCGGTGGGCGGCGGCCCTGGAGAGATGATGGCGGAGAAGGCGCGGGCTGCAGCCTGGTTCACAGCTCTGCGCGATCAGATCTGCGCCGCCTTCGAGAGCCTGGAAGACGAGCAGCGCACCGGCCCCCATGCTGGCCTCCCGGCGGGCCGCTTCGAGCGCCGCGAAACCCGCCGCGCCGGCGAGGGCGCGGGCGATCAGGGCGGCGGTGTGATGTCGGTGATGCGCGGCGGGCGCGTGTTCGAGAAGGTCGGCGTCAACGTCTCCGAGGTCTTCGGCCAGCTCGGGCCCCAGGCGCAGCGGTCGCTGACGGCGCGCCGCGAGATCCCGGGGCTCGCCGAGGACCCGCGCTTCTGGGCATCGGGCATCTCGCTGGTGGCGCATATGCGCTCGCCGAAGACGCCGGCCGTGCATATGAACACGCGGATGTTCTGGACCGCGGGCGCCTGGTGGTTTGGCGGCGGCTCTGACCTCAACCCGATGGTCGAGGTGGCTCAGGACACCGCCTTCTTCCATGACGTGCTGAAGGCCGCCTGCGACAAGCATTCGCCCGAGTACTATCCCCGCTACAAGGCCTGGGCGGACGAATATTTCTTCATCAAGCACCGAGGCCAGGCGCGCGGGGTCGGCGGGATCTTCTACGACGACCATTGCACGGGCGACTGGGAGGCGGATTTCGCATTCACCCAGGATGTCGGCCGGGCGTTCCTCGATGCGTTCCTGCCGATCACCGAGCGCCGCCGCGACGAGCCCTGGACCGAGGCCGACCGCGCCTGGCAGCTCGAGAAGCGCGGGCTCTATGCGGAGTTCAATCTGGTCTACGACCGCGGCACCCGCTTCGGCCTCGAGACCGGCCACAACCCCGAGGCCGTGCTGATGTCCCTTCCCCCCGTCGCCACCTGGCCGTAGGGAAGCGCGCCGAATTTGATTGTTGCGGTTGCGGACCGATGCTACGTTGATACAAAGTGTTGGAGCTGGCCATGATAAGACTGTCGATAGTGGCGGTTGCGGCTACGGCCGTTGCGGCGCCGGCGCAGGCAGCCGTGGCGTTCCGAGTATCGTTTACGGTCGAAGGGGGAGATCTGATCCTCATCGAGGAGGGGCAGCGTCTTCCGCCTTTCCCGCGCTTCGACCGCGGGCTCACAGATCCGACGGTCGATCCTCTGGCCGGGCCCGCGCAGATTACCGCGCCGATTCTCGGCAGCTTCTTGGTGTCCACCACGGATCTCGACCAGAGCGACGGCTCTGGCAGATTCGAGATACTGGACAGCACGTTGTCCTTTCCGACACTCGACTACGAGTTCTTCAATGAACCGTTTGGAGGTGGATCCTACAGACAGAGCCCTGCCCAGCCGGTCGAGGCGCAGCGTTTGTCAGTGAACGACATCAATCCCGCGCCCGACCCCTTGTTCGATGGTGCCGGCGTGAGTTTCGTCAACTACAGCATCGTTGCGCCGGAAACCACGATCAATCCGGATGTGTTCGATATCGATGTGCTGTTGGCCGACCTGCTGGATGCCGATTTCGCTTTTACTGCCACAGCACAAGTTCTGACTGAAGACCAAGAGATTTTGGCGCAAGTATTTTATGGGATAAATAATGCAACCATTACCGAGATCTCTGCAGCACCCGAAGGCGTGGTGCCGCTGCCGGCAGGGATCTGGTTGATGCTCAGCGGGCTCGCGGCGCTCGGCCTGGTGCGCCATAGTTTCCGAGCCAAAGCCTCAGCCTGAACCGGGCGCGGCGCGCAGCCAACACTCGAGCCCTTGCCGAGCGGGCCCGGCGGTGCCATCGTCAGGGCTTGCCCGGGCCAGATCCGGGTGGCCGCGGGGGAGGACCGCTTGCGAAAATTCCTGGTGGTGATCGACGATACGCCCGAATGCGCCCAGGCGATGCGCTTCGCGGCCCGTCGCGCCCAAAACA
>JBHJGY010000080.1:0-16669 GCA_050331335.1 Pikeienuella sp. | reverse complement strand
CCGGCGATGACGCTCAGCGCGTGGGCGGCGTCGCTCGCAAACGGGGAGGGCGCCCCCCTTAACGAGGTCTACTGGGACCCGGTGGTGGAGGTGCGCGCCGGCGCCCTGGCCAGCGTCTGGGCGCCCTACCGGATCGCGCGCGGCGCGTCCGTCCTCCACTGCGGGATCGACCACTTCGGCCTGATGAAGCTTGACGGCGCCTGGCGGGTGACGGACTTGCGCTACACCGCCGAGCCCGGCGGTTGCGACGACCTCCGCCCCGGGCCGGGAACCGAAATCCGCCCCGCCGCCCTCGCTGACGCGCAGCGCACCCTGGACGATTATTTCAGGTAAGGCGGCCCAGGGCCGCGCCAGCGTGTCGACGGTCCCTGTACCGCGTTCCCGCCAAGAGATCCCGCGGCTGCGGCCGGCCGCGCCGCCAGTCGCTCAGGATGGCGGGGTGGGGCGAAGCGGTTGGTGTAGGGCGGAAGGAGGCGCGGGGTCCGCGCCGATGTCCGCCGACCGCGCAAGGCGCCTCACAATGGAATATTATCATGCTTCTTCCACGGGTTCTCCAGCGTCTTCCCTTTCAGGGTGCGGAGGGCGCGGATGACACGTCTGCGTGTATTGCGCGGCATGATCACGTCGTCAATGTAGCCGCGCTCGGCGGCGACGAAGGGGTTGGCGAAGCGTGACTCGTATTCGGCCGTTCGGCCGGCGATCTTCTCCGCATCGCCGAGCTCCGAGCGGTAAAGGATCTCGGTCGCCCCTTTGGCCCCCATCACTGCGACCTCGGCCGTTGGCCAGGCATAATTCACGTCGCCGCGGAGATGTTTCGAACTCATGACCACATAAGCGCCGCCATAGGCCTTGCGGGTGATCACCGTGACCTTCGGAACTGTCGCCTCGCCATAGGCAAAGAGGAGTTTGGCGCCGTGCTTGATCACCCCGTCATGTTCCTGGGAGGTGCCGGGCAGGAAGCCGGGCACATCGACGAAGGTGAGCAGCGGGATTTCGAAGGCGTCGCAGAACCGCACGAAGCGGGCCGCCTTGCGCGACGAGGCGATGTCGAGCACGCCGGCGAGGACCATCGGCTGGTTGGCCACGACGCCGATGGTGCGGCCCTCCAAGCGGATGAAGCCGGTGATGATGTTCTTGGCGAAATCGGGCTGGATCTCGTAGAAATCGCTCTCGTCGGCGGTTCTGCGGATCAGCTCGTGCATGTCGTAGGGCTGGTTGGGGTTCTCGGGCACCAGGCTGTCGAGCGCCATGTCGATCCGATCGGGGGGGTCGTAGAACGGCCGCTCCGGCGCGCCTTCGAGATTGTTCAGCGGCAGCAGGTCGACCAAGCGGCGAACCTCCGCGAGGGCTTCGACGTCGTTTTCAAAGGCGGCGTCGGCGACCGAGCTTTTCGAGGTGTGGGTCTTGGCGCCGCCGAGCTCCTCGGCTGTCACCACCTCGCCGGTCACGGTCTTTACCACATCCGGGCCGGTCACGAACATGTAGGACGAATCGCGGACCATGAAGATGAAGTCCGTCATCGCGGGGGAGTAGACCGCGCCGCCCGCGCAAGGCCCCATGATGACCGAGATCTGCGGCACCACGCCCGACGCGAGGATGTTGCGCTGGAAGATCTCGCCATAGGCCGCCAACGAGCCAACCCCTTCTTGGATCCGTGCTCCTCCGGAGTCGTTGAGCCCGATCACAGGCGCCCGGTTCTTCACCGCCATATCCATGATCTTGCAGATTTTCGCGGCGTGGGTCTCCGACACCGAGCCGCCGAACACCGTAAAGTCTTGAGAGAAGACGTAGACTTGCCGGCCGTTGATCGTCCCCCAGCCGGTGACCACGCCGTCGCCTGGCATCTGTGTCCCCGCCATCCCGAACTCGGTGCAGCGATGGGCGACGAACATGTCGAATTCCTCGAAACTGTCGGGATCGAGCAGCACGGCAATGCGCTCACGGGCGGTGAGCTTGCCTTTGGTGTGCTGGCTGTCGATCCGGCGCTGGCCGCCGCCCATCCGGGCCTCGCCGCGGCGGGCTTCGAGCTGTTCGAGGATGTCCTTCATGTCCCTCTCCGTGTTGATCGGTTGCTATGGTTGGGCGCGGGGCGCCGGGGTTCAGAGGCCGCCGAGCAGGCAGGCGCCCGGCCCGCAGGCATCGAGATTGAGGCCGAGCGTCGCTTGCAGTGCGACCATGGCGCTCAGGCTCAACATGATCGGCAAGCCCAAGGACGGCAGGCTGAGTGAAAAGCTCGACGGTGCACTCGACCAAGCCGCCTGGAGCGCGGGCAACGAGGGCAGGTCGAGCATCAGATCGAGCGACAGATCCGGCATCGGCGAGGGCAGCGGCAGGGCGAGGTAGAGCTTTAGCATCGCGGCGATCCGGCTCAACCCGTCCGAGGACAATGCGTCGATGCCGAAAGCGAGGCGGATGGTCATGATCGCCTCGAGGATCATCGCGAGCTTGAGCAGAAGCGGAATCGAAATGCCCAGCCCGAATTTCGGCGGTGACAGCCGGGCCATTGCGGAGAAGTGGGAACTGGCGCGCGCCGGGCCCCCGAGCTGAGCCTGAAGCTGCAAGGCAAAAGGCAATCCGAGCAGAAGCTTGCCCATGGTGATCTGGGGCGGGCGCAACTGGAGGGGCCTGATCCGGATCATATGGGCGTTGGGCCCGCCTGGATAGCCCGCGGTCAGGTCGAGATTGAGCTTGGCGAGGGCAAGCTGGAGCCGGGCGATCAGGGCGAGCTGGAGGATCGGCGTTAGATTTAGGCTCAGCAGGAACGACAGCCGCGGCCAGATGTTGTGGGTGATGCTGTTGGCCGCAAGCGCGAGTTGGGCTTGCAGCTTCGGCAGATCCAAAAGGTCGAACATCCCCATCGCGAGTTGCAGTTGAAGCAGCGCGCCGGGATTGAAGCTGAGGCTCGGCAAGGCGACCGAGCCCATCCAAGCCGAGATGCCGGCATCGAGCCGCAGGCTGTCGCCCTGAAGACCCAGCATCAGGCCCAGTTTCATCTGAAGCGGGATTGTCGGCGGCGTGAAGTTGAACCGCATTCCCGCATAGTTTGGCAGCCGTTGCGCCGACAGATCGCAGAAGCAGGCCATGCCCGTCCCCCCTTGGGTCGCGGCGCCGCCCTGTGCGCCACCGGGGCAGCTCAGGGTGGCTCCCCCTATCGCGAATGCCACAGGGCGCCGCAGGCCACAAGCGCAGGCGGTGGCGCAGGTGGCCTGAGCGTTTGGCCTTTCTGCACCAGGCGAATATATCGAGAAGGCGAACAGGGGGGGAGAGCGATGCATCGCCAAGGCGACGGCGCCCAGGGAACGGGCTGGCACGGGACGACAATCGTCGGCGTGCGTCGTGGGGGCACCGTGGCCGTTGCGGGCGATGGGCAGGTGAGCCTCGACAAGACCATCGTCAAGGCGAAGGCCCGTAAGGTGCGCAGGCTTCCGGCGTCGGGCCACCCGGTGGTTGCAGGCTTCGCTGGCGCGACTGCCGATGCTTTCACCCTGCTTGAGCGGCTCGAGGGCAAGCTGGAGGCGGCGCCCGGCCAGCTTTTGCGCGCGGCAGTCGATCTGGCGAAGGATTGGCGCACGGACAAGTATCTGCAGAAGCTCGAGGCGATGCTCATCGTCTCCGACGGCCGGGAGCTGTTGGTGATCACCGGGGCTGGGGACGTACTCGAGCCCGATGATGGGGTTGCCGCGATCGGGTCCGGCGGTTCCTATGCGCTTGCCGCAGCCCGGGCGCTGCTCAAAACCGATTGGGATGCCGAACGGATCGCCCGGGAGGCGCTGGCGATTGCTGCTGGGATCTGTGTCTACACCAATGGCGAAGCCGTGGTGGAGCTGATCGGGGAGGCGGGCGGCGCATGACGCTCAAGGCGCATCGCTTCGAGATCGATCCATCGGGCCGGCCGCTGAAGGGCGCGGGCTTGGAAGCGGTGATCTCCCTAGGCCTCGTCTGCATCTGGGTGGTGCTCATCGCGGCAGTTTTCGCTGCGATGGGGCGCGATGCCTCGGACGATGTCGGCTGGCCGATGTTCTCGCTGATGGCGGTTTTCTGCTTCTGTTGGCTGGGGGCGGAGATCACCGCGGGTCGACATCAGCTGATCTGGCCGGCGAGCGCTTTCGGGGTATTGGGGCCATTGTCACTGGGCTTTGCCTTCGCCCTGGCAACGCCGGAGTTGCGGACCGGTCCCCATTTGAGCCGGGTGGCGATTGTCGCGGCAACTGGAAGCCTGGGGATGATCCCGTTTTTGGTGCGTTTCCGGCTGCCGGGGCTGGTATCGCCGATCATAACCTTCATGCTGGTCGGCATTTTTCTGAGCCTCTACGGCACCGATATGGGAAAAATCAGGCAGCTCGAAGGATTTAGCCCGCGCGGCATCGCGGCGGCGCTGATGAACGATTGGCGAGCGGCGGCGCTCTTCGGTCTGCTCGCCGCTGTGGCCACGGTGGTGGCGCGCCGACTGGACCTGTCCGGGGACAATTTCGGGCTTGCGGCGGCGCGGCCCCTTCATCTTGTTGGCGGCGGCGTGCTTGCGCTGGTGCTCGGCCGGGCCTTCGCGCTGCTGCCGCAGCCCTTGGATCTGGCCCTTCTTGGCGTGGCTTGGCTTGTGGCCCTGGCATGGGCGCTCAGGGTGAACCGGATTGCGGTGCTCTTCGCCACCCATTTCGCCATGGCCAAGCCGATGATCGTTGCGGTCATCACGCTGTTCGGGGTCACGCTCGACTTCTGGGACTGGGTTTGGGTGCTGTTCGGCATCCTCGTCGTCGACATGCTGATCTGGTTGCCGCTGCACCGATACGCGCGCGACATCGATTGGACGCTGGGTCCGGGCGGCATCAAACCGCCGCGCGACCGGCGTGAGCTCCTGCGCTTTTGGCGTTATTGGCCTTATGCGACCGATGAGAGCCTCAATCGCTGGGCCGACGAGCGCAGGACGCGCCGGGAGGAGAAGGCGCGCAAGCGGGCGGACCGGGCCGCCCGGCGAGCGGAGCGCCAGGCAAGGCGGGCCGAGCGCACCCGCGCCGGGGGCAAACGGCTTTCCGGTTCTGGGTGAGCGCGGTGCCCGCTTCCGATGGGACCGAGCGGGTCGACCGCGGCGCGGGGCGCGATGGGGCGCGCGTTGGGGGGCGCGATGGGAACGGTGCCAATGAGGGCGGCGCCAGTCTCGGGTCCGAGGACCTGCGCGCCGCAGTTTCCGCTGGGCTGCTGAGCGAGGCGCAAGCGGCGGGGCTCATCATCCTGGCCGAGCGGCGCGCGGGTTATCGTGACCGCATGGGCCCGGATGACGAGCCGTTCGAGCTGTTTCGCGGGCTCAACGAAATCTTCGTCGCCACCGGGCTCGTCCTGCTGATCCTCGGCGGCACCACGCTCGCTTGGGGCGTCGGCGCGCCGCTGGCTCCCGCCTTGGCGGGGCTCGGGATCTCTTGGGCGCTGGCGGAATATTTTACCCGGGTGCGGCGCATGATCTTGCCCAGCCTTGTGCTCGCCGTCTCGGTGGTGCTGTTCGCCACCACGGGTGCCGTCTCGGCGTTGATCGGCGAACTCGGTGCGGCCGACGCCGTCACGGCGACGCGCGCGCCCATTACCCAGGTGAGCGGCATCGGCGCGCTGGCGGCGTTGCTATTCTTCGCCAGGTTTCGCTTGCCTTTCGCACTATTCCTCGCCGGGTTGCTCGCGATCCCGCCCGTCTTCGTGGGCACAGGGGCGATCGGCGGTTTGGTGGATTTCGCGCAGCTGCTCGAGGACCCAACCCGCGCCTTCGATCTTGCGGGCGCCGGCCGGCTTGCACTCACCACCTTAGGGTTCGGCCTGGCATGTCTGACAATCGCCTTGGCCTTCGATATGTCGGACCCGCACCGGGTCAGCCGACGGCACCGTTGCGGCTTCTGGCTCCATCTTCTCGCGGCGCCTGCCATCGTCAACACCCTCGCGCTCACGCTTTGGCAGGCGGGCACACCGGCGGCGCTCACCGCGCTCACCGCGATCATCGTCCTCGTGGTGCTGGTGGCCTTGGTGATCGACCGGCGGTCGTTTCTGCTCTCAGCGGCGGCCTATATCGGGCTGCTGCTCGGCGCAGCGGCGGACCGCTCGGCCATCGGCGTGGGGCCCGCGGCGACGTTCCTGCTGCTCGGTGCGGCGATCACCCTGCTCGGCGCTGCTTGGACAGGCGCCCGCGCCCGCTTGATGCGCGCTCTTCCGGAGTTCCCTGGGAAAGCCTATTTGCCTCCCTACGCCCGGCAGTTCAGCGAGACCCCATGACCCAACTCACCCCGCGCGAGATCGTTCACGAACTCGACCGCTTCATCATCGGCCAAGCGGCCGCCAAAAAGGCGGTCGCCGTCGCGTTGCGCAACCGCTGGCGTCGGCAGCAGCTTCCCAAGGATCTCCGCGACGAGGTGAGCCCGAAAAACATCCTGATGATCGGGCCAACCGGCGTGGGCAAGACCGAGGTCTCTCGCCGCCTTGCCAAGCTCGCTCAGGCGCCGTTCATCAAGGTGGAGGCAACGAAATTTACCGAGGTCGGCTATGTCGGCCGCGATGTTGAGCAGATCGTCCGAGATCTCGTCGAGCAGGCCATTGTGATGGTGCGGGCCAAGAAGCGCCGGGAGCTTGAGGCGGCCGCCCATGCGGCGGCGGAGGAGCGGGTGATCAACGCCCTTGTTGGTGAGCGCGCGAGCGAGACCACCCGGTCGGCCTTTCGCAAGAAGCTGCGCTCCGGCTCGCTTGATGACACGCAGATCGAGGTCGAGGTCGCCGAGGCCGGGCCGCAGATGCCGATGCTCGATCTTCCCGGCATGCAGGGACAGGCGGGGATGGCAAATCTTTCGGATCTTTTCGGCAAGGCCTTCTCCGGTCGGACCCGCAAGCGCAAGATGACCGTGTCGGAGAGCTATGAGGTGCTGATCGCCGAGGAGGCGGACAAGATGATCGATCAGGACGAGATCACCCGCGCCGCGATCCACGCTGTCGAGCAGAACGGGATCGTCTTTCTGGACGAGATCGACAAGGTTTGCGCGCGCTCCGATGCGCGCGGGGCGGATATCTCGCGCGAGGGGGTGCAGCGCGACCTGCTGCCCCTGATCGAGGGAACGACCGTGGCCACCAAACATGGGGCGGTGAAGACCGACCATGTGCTGTTCATCGCCTCGGGCGCCTTCCACATTGCCAAGCCGTCGGATCTTTTGCCCGAGCTTCAGGGGCGGCTGCCGATCCGCGTCGAGCTTACAGCGCTCTCGGAGGCGGATTTCCGAGCCATCCTCACCGAGCCAGACAACGCGCTTACCAAGCAGTATACCGAGCTTCTGGCGACCGAGGGGGTCACCGTTACGTTCTCGGAGGACGGGGTTGCTGCGCTCGCGCGGATCGCTGCGGAAATCAACGCACAGGTGGAGAACATCGGTGCCCGGCGGCTGTATACGGTGATGGAGCGGGTGTTCGAAGAACTCTCCTTCACCGCGCCGGATCGTGCGGGCGAGAGCGTTACGGTGGATGCGGCGATGGTTGATGCGGCGCTCGGCGACCTGGCCCGGTCGGTCGATGTGAGCCGCTACGTCCTCTAACCGTCGCCCGCGCGTCGGACGCTTGACAGGCTGGGGCGATTCATTGCCCCTACGCCCTGCAGCGATTTTTAGGAGATGATTATGCCGCACCGTTCCGTCTGCCGCCTCACCCGGTTCGCCGCTGCTCTCGCGCTCCTCGTCGGCGTCCTTCCGGGTCTCGTCCCCGCGCCGGCCATGGCTCAGGCGGGGGCGTTTCTCACCTATCTCGATCAGTCTGAGCTGGAAAGCGCGAGCGCCGTCCCAGCCCCTGCGCTTGAAGCGTTGCGCGCCGATCCGACGGTCGCCGACATCGCGCTGGGTCGGGTTACCCCGCAGGCGGCGTTCGGAACCGGGGTCTTCGTCCTCGCCTTGCCCGGAACCGACGGGGAGGTCGCCCGGTTCGAGGGCCTTGAGCTCGAGACCACGGCCAGCGGCAATAGAAAGCTCTCCGCGCCGCGCGTGCCCTTCTCAGCGCGCAGTTTGACCGTGGTGCTGACCGAGCGTGGCGCCACCGGCACGGTCCGCACCGAAGCTGGGCTCTTTAAGATGACCCCGGTCGGCCAGGGGCTCACCGCAGTCTACCGGGTCGATGAGAGCCAGATGATCGACCACCCGCCGGGAGGTCCTGCGATCCCGCCGCGCTTTCCCTCGCGGCCCGAAAGCGGCGCGCCGGCGGAGACCGGCCCCGACGGCCGCACCGAGCTCGACGTGATCGTGGCCTACACCGAACGGGCCGCGGACGAGGCGGAGGATATCGACGCCCTCATCGAGTTGGCGATCACCGAGACGAATGAGATCTACGAGATATCGGACGTGCCCGCCCGCCTCGTGCTCGCCCATTCTTATCAGACCTCGTATGTCGAATCGGCTGAGGATATGGGGGACGATCTCGACGCCTTCACCGATATCGGGGACGGCGCGCTCGACGAGGTTCACGGTTTGCGCGACGCGCACCGCGCCGATCTCGCGGTGCTGCTCGTCGGTTCCAACGACCGCGGCGGCTGCGGCATCGCTTGGCTCTTCGCGGATGCGGAACTCGCCTTCGGGGTCGTCGCGCAGAACTGTGCCACCGGCTATTACAGCTTCGGCCATGAAATCGGGCATAATCTTGGGGCGCACCACGATCCCGCGACCTCCAAGAACGCCAACTACCCCTATGGCCACGGCTACTGCAATACGCGCAAGGGCGAGGAAGGCGGCTGGCGGACGGTGATGTCCTACAACGCGGACGACTGCAGCAGCCGTCAGCCGATCTTTTCCCGCGCCGAGCCGTTTAAGGGCATCGTTGTGGGCGACGCCAGGCAGCGCAACAACGCGCGGGTTCTGCGCGAGACCATCGCGGCGGCCTCGCGCTTCCGGCTCCGCACGGAGGCTCCATCCGCCGATATGCGCGGCACTGGTCTGCCGGCGGGGCTCGGCATCTCCACAACGGACAATTTCGGCGTGGGCGGCGCCGGCGCCAATCAGGGTGCCCAGCGGATCATCTTCGACTGACGAGCGCCGGATATCCTTCGCCGCGGTCTTCTTACGCCCTCAACGGGGGATCAGGACGACGGCGCGCAGGCCGCCGAGATCGGCGCTTTCCTCCAGCCAAAGCGCCCCGCCATGGCCGCGGGCGATGTCGGAGGCGATCGCCAGGCCCAGGCCAACGCCGGACCCCGCATCCTGGTTCCGGCTCTCGTCGAGCCGGGTGAAGGGCCGCAGCACCTCCTCCCGCCGCTCCTCCGGGATGCCGGGCCCGTCGTCCTCCACGAAAAACTCCACCGTGCGCCGCCCCAGACGCACCCCGAGGACGACCCGCGTGCCGAACCGGTTCGCATTGTCCAAGAGGTTGGTCAGGCAACGCCTCATCGCCGAGGGTTTGAGCGAGACCGTGGGGGAGGCCCCCGGATCGGCGCGGGTTACGCGCTCTGGCGCCAAGCCCGAGCGGATCGCGTCTTCGGCCACCGCATCGGCGAGCCGCACTGCATCCACTGCGACCGCAGGCCCCTCGCCCTCGCCCCGCACGTAATCGAGAAAGCTCTCGATCATCCGCTCCATCTCGGTCACGTCGCGGGAGATTTCCCGGGTCTCGGGCGTCGGCTCCGCCACGGCCAGCGCGAGCTTCATCCGGGTGAGCGGCGTGCGCAGGTCATGGCTGACGCCTGACAGCAGCAAGGTCCGGTGGCCGATCTGGCGCTCGATCCGCCGTCGCATGTCGAGGAACGCGTGACCGGCCCGGCGAACCTCGTCGGCGCCGCGTGGGCGAAACTGCGCGGCCCGACCGCGACCGAAATCGCTGGCAGCGCGGGCCAGCTCGCCGATTGGACGAACCTGGTTGCGCAGGAAGATCACGGCGACGACCGTGAGCCCGAGCGCCGTCGTGGTCATCCAGACGAGCAACAAATGAGGGTTCGACGGGTTCACCCGCCCGCGCGGGACCATCACGGACAACACCCCCTCCGGTGTCTGGATCTCGATATCGACACCTTTGTTGACCGACAGGAAATCGAGCGCCATCGGATGGGCGATATAGCGCGCCAGCGTCTGGGAGACGATGACGGCGGTCAGGTCGTAGACCGCGCGCTGATCCTCGATCCGGATCCTGTCCCCGGCGCGGTAGATCATCTCGACATTGAGCGGGCGGCTGAGTTGGCGGAGCTTGGCGTTGGGATCGGCCGCGGGGTCGCGGACCGCGAGCTCGACCATCTCGAGGGCCGACACGATCTCACGGGCCACTGAGCGGGCCATCTGTTCGGTCACAGCATCGTAATGGCGTCGCACGAACACCGAGGCGACCACCACCTGCAGCGCGACGATGGGGATCACGAGGATGAGGAAGGCCCGCCAAAACAGGCTCTTCGGGAGATAGCGTTTGAACAGCGCGCCCGCATTTGCCATGGCCTTAGGCTAGGCGGCAGCGGTGGCGCCGACAAGATGGCATAGGGGGCTGAGATGGCTGAGGCGGTCGAGGTGGCGCCGGGCGTTCTGCGGCTCACCTGTGCCAATCCCGGGCCGATGACGGCGACCGGCACCCAGAGCTACCTTGTGGGCCGGCGCGAGCTTGCGGTGATCGATCCCGGGCCTGCGGATGTCGGGCATTTGGAGGCCTTGCGCGGGGCAATCGCCGCCAGGCCGGTGGTGGCGATCCTGGTCACCCACAGCCATCGCGACCACAGTGGGGGCGCCCCGGCCCTGGCGGCGGCGACAGGGGCGCCGGTCCTCGCTTTCGGACCCCACGGGGCCGGGATGTCGGCGACGATGCGGGCGCTTGCCCAAGCTGGGGACCTCGGCGGCGGTGAGGGGGCGGATGCGGCTTTCCACCCCGATCGGAGGCTTGAGGACGGGGCACTGGTCACTGTCGATGGTCGGCAGATCCGCGCCCTGCATACGCCTGGGCATTTGTCCAACCATCTGTCCTTCGCTTTGGAAGCGGAGGGACTGCTCTTCACGGGAGATACCGTCATGGGGTGGTCGACAACCCTTGTCTCGCCGCCGGAGGGCGACATGGCAGCCTTCATGGCGACGCTGGCGCGACTGTCGGCGCGGAGAGGCCTGGACCAGCGCTATCTCCCAGGGCATGGGGCGACCGTCGACAACCCGGCAGATTTGCTCGCCCGGCAGACGGCGCATCGCGAAGCGCGGGCGCGTTCCGTCTTGGCCGCCCTTGCCGCTGGCCCGGCGAGCGCGGCCGAGTTGACCCCGCGGGTCTATGTCGACACGCCCGCCCATCTGCATGCGGCGGCCAGGCGAAATCTGCTGGCCACGTTGCTGTGGCGGTTGGAAGCGGGGGAGATCAAGGCGCTCGGACCGATCGGGCCGGATACGCGCTTCGCTCTGGCCTGATCGCGGGCAGCGAAGCTTGGCCGCGGCGCGGTCTCAGGGGCGCTCCGAGGTCTCTGCACAGATTTCCCGCAAGGCAAGCCACTGCGCATCGTCGAGCACCGGCTCGAAGGCGGCGGTGCCGATCTGGTCCGCCGCCGCCGCTGCCTCTGCTCTTTCGCCGAGCGCGGGATGCGAGGAGAGATAGTCGAGCAACCCCTGGCTGCCCCCGAAACGGTCCGCCAGCCGTCTGAAGAAGGCGGCAAACGGCGTCGATGGCAGACCGGCGCGCTCGAGGATCTCGACCGCGGCGCGGTCGGCCCGAGCTTCCACATCGCGCTGATAGCGCGCATTGAGCAAGACCTCGCTGCCGGCAACGATAATCGTCGCGCCAAAGACGTCGCCCACCATCATGCCGAGAATGCCTGCGGTGCCGGCCGATCTCAGAACGCCCACGGTGGGGTCGCGATGGAGCACATGGCCCATCTCATGGGCCAGAATGCCGGCTACCTCTTCGGGGCTCTCGGCATCCTCGATCAGCCCCCGGAAGAGGACCACCCGACCGCCAGGTGCGGCCAGCGCGTTGATCATCGAATGATCCATCACCGCGACACCAAGCTCGGCCGGCAAATCCGCCGCCCCGTTGAGCCGCGCGGTCATCTCCGAGAGCGCGGCTTGGCCGTCCGGCGCGTTGCAGAAGCCGATCTCCGATCCGCCTAAGGACAGCAGGTCTCGTATTTGCAGCACAAGCGCATCGCCGAGCGCGCGCTCTTTCTCCGGCGGGATAAAGGGCGCGAGGCGCCCCGCGAGCGCCGGCAAGATAACGAAGACGAGCAGGAGCACCGCCCCGATCGCCGCGCCGGACCAGAAGACCGCCCGGCGGATCCCCTTCTTGTCGGCCGGCTTCTTGCGGAGCCCCGGACAGACGCGTTCGATCGCCCGGATCATCTCGGCATCCTGGATCACCAGCCGCTCATCACTCTGGAGGTCGGGAACGAGTTGGATCGTGGGGTCGCCTCGATCGCTCACGGCTTTGAGGGTGGCGAGCGGCCAGTGCCCCTTGGCCGCGTCGTCGAACCCGATGATCACCAGGCTTCGTTCGCCGAAGCTCACGAGGACATCCAACGGGCGACCCGACTGCCCGTCGAAATAGCGAGCCGCCGCTTCGAGGCGGGCATATTGCTTGAGCGCGGTCATCCCGCGTCAGACCCCGGCCCCGATATCGACGCCGAGCGCATCCGCGAACCCGCCGGCTTCGGCTGACGCGTCGTGGGCCCGTTGTTGCGCTGCCGCAAGCGCGTCGGGATCGATCACGATCATGCCTTCCACCTGGGTCCGCAGCACCCGCAGCGTGACGAAGATTTGACTGAAGGCGAAGGCCAAGCCCAGCACCAGCAGATAGCCGATGAGCACCAGGAGAAAGACGGGCCAAGCCTGGGCGAACATCTCCGGCGTAAGTTGGCCATCGGACGACTGGAACGCGGCCGCTGCCTCAGGGTCCATCACTGCGCCGATGATCCCGAAAATCGCCAGAAAGATCAGCGTGCCGAGCACCGCAACCACCAGGCCCACGGCGACGCTGCCGCCCACCATGATGCCGAGAACCCGGCCCGGCACCAGATCGTTTTCAAAGCGCGCTTTGCCCAACGCCTTGTTGCTCCACAGGATCTTAAAAGCAGCGATCTGGTAGCGATAGACGACGATAAGGAACGCCATGAAGAGGACCGACAAGAGAAGGCCCGCCACGAAACCCGCGCCGCCGGAGCCTGCATTCTCGACGATCCCCCAGATCACGACGCCGCCGAGCCCGCCGATAATGTAGATCCAGACCCATTGGGTGAAGAGTTCGGTCCAGCTGCCGTGCTGCTCAAACTTCTGATCGCCGAAATAGGCCCGGTCGGTGATGTATTTGGCAAGCTTGAACTGCTGATAGGGATAGGCAAGGCCCAGCGTCACCACGGTCAGCAGGGTCAGCAAGATCGCCCTGCCGACATAACCCCACGCCCCCGGTGCGAGCGCGAAGCGAATGCCGCGCCAGCGCGTGCGCGCGAGGATATAGCGTTGGCCGCGATAGATTGCGTAATAGATGAAGGGCAGGGCGGCCAGGATGGTGAGATTGAGCGTCGCGTTTAGGATGAACGGATCGTCGGAGGCGAGCGACAGCCCGGCGAAAGTCAGCCCCAGATTGACCGCCCCGAGATAGATGGCGAGCACCACGAGGGCGAGCAGGAAACCCAAAAGCTTTTCGATCCCGCGTCCGGTGTATTCCAACGGGTCGCCATCGATCCGAATTGCACCCCAGTAGAAGCGGCGGAGCCGGGTCACCATCCAGAACCGATAGATCCCAGCAGTCAAAATTGTGAAAATCACCGACTTGAGTGCGACCCAAAAGAGCACCGAGGCATTGCCGTCAAAATGCATTCGCAATTTGCGTTTCGGCAGGCTATCCGCAACCGTTTCAACGGTATCTGTTTTGTATTGTTGGAGGTCCCAAAACTTGGGATCGGCGGTCTCGTCGGACATGGCGGCCTCTCCTCTCGCCTGAATGGCTGCACTATGGCCAAATAGCCGCGCTAAGTCACGTTTCGACGCGCTGCGGCACGACCCCGATTAGGTGGAGCGTGGGCCGCGTCAGTGCAGGCGGCTGCCCGGCGCGATGCCGGGCCCAGGATCCGCGAGTACGATTGCGCCGTCGGGATCTGAGAAGCCGAGGGTCAGCACTTCCGATCGGAACGGGCCGATCTGGCGGGGTGGAAAGTTGACCACGGCCATTACATGCCGGCCCAGCAAGGTTTCTGGCGTGTAATGCTGAGTGATCTGGGCCGAACTCTTCTTGATTCCGATCTCGGCGCCGAAATCGATCCAGAGCTTGAAGGCCGGTTTCCGGGCTTCTGGAAAGGGTTGTACGTCGACCACCCGCCCGCAACGGATGTCGACCTTCAAGAAGTCGTCGAAATCGATGGTTTCGCTCATCATCGCCTCCCGGCCGACCCCAACGGATCCGACCCAGACATGCGACGGGCCGCCCAGGCGTTGGACGGCCCCGACCGCTCGGCGCTTAAGGAGCGCGCGCTGAGGCGATCAGCCGGCGAGGGTCTGATCGGCCTTGGCCTTGAACTCCGACATCGCCTCGTCGAAGCGGGCTTTGATGATGTTGAAGGCATCGACATTGGCCTTCTGAGCCATGTCAGCGAGCTCGCGGATGTCGTTGGCGATGCGCTCGAGGGCTTCCTTCATCGAGTCCATCTGCTTCTGCGTGTGCTCGGTCGACATCGGCTGGGCCTGCATGTCCATCATCTGGTCTTTCGCCTTGGCCAGGCTCTCTTCGACCAGCGCGACCTGGCGCTTGTAGAGTTCCTGATAGCCGGCCATCACGATCTTGTTGGCCTCGACCAGGGCGGCGACATTTTTCTGATGCGCATCGATCATCGCCTGCATGTCCATACCGGGCATTTTGGCGGTTTCGAACATTTTGTCGAACTCGGGCATCTTGAACATGTCCTTCATCTTCTCAGGGTCGAAGGCGAAGGGGAAAGTGGAATTGGTCATTTCGGCGCTCCGTCGGTTTGTTGCTGCGGCGTTGGGGCACGCCTGTCATTTGGCTGCGCTGCAACACAGTGTCAAGCGGAATTTGTGCGGCGCACAAAAATCTGGTGAAGAGAATGGACCGCAGATGCGCTCAATCTCGCTCAGCCTCGCGAAAGCTCCCGACCACGGGCAGCGGCGGCGGCCACGGTGCGGCGCATGAGGTCGCCGAGCTCGGGCATCAACACCGCGAGCCCCGCCGCGGTCGTTCCACCCGGACTGGTGACGTTTTGCCGCAGCGTCGCGGCAGGCTCCGCGGCGGCTTCAGCCAGTGCCCCCGCCCCGACCACGGTGTCCCGCGCCAGACGCATCGCGAGTTCCGGTGCCAGTCCTTCTGCCTCTCCGGCCGCAGCCATCGCTTCGATCAGGTGGAAAACATAGGCTGGCCCGGATCCCGACAGCCCGGTGACCGCATCCATCTGCGCCTCGCTCTCCAGTCTTACCGCACCGCCAATTGCCGCGAGCAGTCGGGCCGCCGCGGTGAGATGGGCCTCCGTCGCCGCGTGATTGCCGATATAGGCGGCAATACCTTTGCCGATGGCCGACGGCGTGTTGGGCATGGCGCGGACAATGGGGCTCGCAGCGCCGAACATGGTCTCGAATGCCGCGATGGGGGTGCCCGCCGCGATCGAGAGGAAGAGTGTGCCGCCCCCGCCGAAGGGCGCGAGCCGCGGGGCCGCAGCGGCCATCATCTGGGGCTTGACCGCCAGCACGGCGATGTCCGGTGCCGCCAGGTCTGCAGGGTTGAGCGCGAGGCCTGCGCCGGCCAAGCTTTGCACCGCTTCGGACGGCGCGGGATCGAGCACGGTGACGGCAGCCGGCGCCAGCCCTGCCGCCACCCAACCCGAGAGCATTGCGCCGCCCATCTTGCCGCAGCCAAGCAGGAGTACCCGGCCCAGATCGCCAAGCCCTGCCGTCTCACCATCCGCAGCCATCGCATCCTCCCCGCCGACATGACCCGTCGGCGAGGCTAGCAGAGGCCCGGACCGGGGCGGAAGACCCGCGCCCGGCGGCCCGCCATTTCTTTCGGCGCCGATCAGGCCGTGCCGTAAGCCGCTTCGATCCCCATGGCGCAGGCGGCCTCGGCGGTCTCCCCGCCCCAGCAAACCAGCTGGAAGGACGGATAGAACCGCTCCGAGAGCCCGAGCGCGTTGTGGATCATCGCTTCGATCTGCTCAGGCGTCGCCTCGGCATCGCCCGCCAGGGTCAAGCCGTAGCGGAAGGCCACGAGGTCCTGCTCGCGCCAATGGGAAAATGCGCCACCCCAGATCCGGTCGTTGATCCGGTTGAGCAGCGCATGGAACTCCGGCAACCGTTCGGCATCCGGCTTCATCTCGAAGGTGCAGACGAGGCGCAGCATGTCGTCGGCGTTGGACCAGGCGAGGGTCAACGAGTAGGTGCGCCACTGGCCCTCGATCGCCATAGCGATCTGGTTGTCGCCCAGACGATCGAAATCCCAGTCGGACTGCTCCGCAAGGGTTTCGACCATGTCGATCGGGTGAATGTCGGCATAGGCGTGGTCGTGCTCGATGGCGGTCATGGCCTCAGGCCCCACTTTTCGTGGTGGCCCTGGGTGGCAGAGACCCAAGGTCCACCTAGGGTTTCCAGGGGTCGTAGGCTTGCCGGTCCTTGACCCCTAAATATCGTGGCATCTGAGCGCAGCGCCGACAAGTCAAAAGCACGGGAGTCGCAAAAGATTCACGCACCTCCACCGCTGCACTGCAACAGGCGTGACCGCCGGGCGGGCGCCCCCCCCG
>JBHJGY010000079.1:0-25314 GCA_050331335.1 Pikeienuella sp. | reverse complement strand
CCCGTGCCGCCTCTCGCCGCCCGCCCCCGGCGCTACGCGGTGACGGATGTGGAGCGGCTGGTGACCGACCCCTATGCCACCTATGCCCGCCGGGTGCTCGGCTTGCGCGAGCTCGCCCCTCTTGGACGCCTGCCAGATGCCACCGACCGGGGCGAGCTGCTGCATGCGATCCTCGAGCGTTTCATCCGGGAGAGCCGTGTCCAGTGGAGCGATATCGACGCCGCCGCCCGGCTCGCCGCCACGGCCGAGGCGGTTCTGGCCGAGACCGTCCCGTGGCCTGCGTTGCGCCGATTGTGGTTGGGTCGAGTTCTGCGCGTGGCCGACTGGTTCGTCGCGGGCGAGAAAACGCGCCGGGGCGGGGCTGTGCCCCTGGCGCTCGAGGTAAAGGGCTGCCTGCGGTTGATGACGCCGGCGGGAGAGGTGACGCTCGTCGCGCGGGCCGACCGGATCGACCGGAGTTTAGAGGGCGGCGGCATCGTCTACGATTACAAGGCCGGGCAGCCCCCGGCGGCGCCTCAGATCGCGCGGGGACGACATCAGCAACTCCATCTGCAGGCGGCGATTTTGGCGGCGGGAGGGTTCGCTGGCACGCCGGCCTTGGCGCCCGAGCGCGGCGCTTTCATCGGGCTTGCTGGCAGCGAGCAGGCAGTGGAGACCCCGCCCGAGGCTGTGGCCACCCATCTCGATCGGGTTGCGGTGCTGATCGCCCGGTTCCTCGAGGGGGCACCGTTCATCGCCCGCGCGCGGCCGGATCTCGCATTCGAAACCGGCGAGACCGACCACCTCGCACGCCGCGCCGAATGGGACCCCACGCTATGACCTCGGTGACCCTGTCGATGTCCAACACCTCAGGGCGCGCGCCATGAGCCGCCATCCGCCGACGCCCGAGCAACGCGCCGCAGCCGATCCCACGCGCTCGGCTTGGGTCGTTGCCAACGCAGGCTCCGGCAAGACGCGGGTGCTGACCCAGCGGGTCGCTCGGCTCCTGCTCGCCGGCGCCCGGCCCGAGCGGATCCTCTGCCTGACCTACACCAAAGCCGCGGCGGTCGAGATGCAGTCGCGGCTCTTCGCGATGTTGGGCGGCTGGGCGATGGCGCCCGATGCAGCGCTGGCGGCCGATTTGGCCGCGCTCGAGGGGGGCGACAGGACGACGCTTGCGCCTGGCAGGTTGGCGGCGGCGCGGCGCCTCTTCGCTGCCGCGTTGGAGACCCCTGGCGGGCTGAAGATCCAGACGATCCACGCCTTCGCCACCGAGCTTCTGCGGCGGTTCCCGCTGGAGGCCGGTGTGTCGCCGCGCTTTTCGGTGCTGGAGGAACCGGACCGCCGGGCGATGCTCGCCGAGATCCTGCGCGATATGGCCGAGGCAGCGGAGGCCGGCCGCGACCCTGCCTTCGATCTGATCGCGCGGCGGATCGACGACGGGGCTCTCGAAACGCTGGTGGGTGCGATACTTGGCGCAGGCGAGCTCTTCGAGCGCGCGGTCTGCCCCGAACGGCTCGCCCAAGTCTTTGGCGTGGCGGCAAATGGGCAGGCGACTGCTGCCGCTGCGGCTCTCGAACGCGTCGATTGGGGCGGCGCCACGGCACTTGCGGCGGCGATGGAGCTGGCGGGCAGCGCAACGATGTGCGCGGCGGCGACGGCGATCCGTGAGAGCGTGGCGACAGCGGCCACCGATCCGATTGCTGCGGCCGAGCGGCTGTCGGGCGCCTTCCTCACCAAAACCGGAAATCCTCGGAGCACTCGGAGTTTTCCGACCAAGGCCGTCATCAACGCCCATCCACCTGCGCAAGCTGCGACGGAGGCGTTGATCGCTTGGGCCGTCGAGGCGCGCGAGGACCTCGCCGCGGCAAAGCTCGCCGAGCGCAGCGCCGATCTCGCTCGGTTCGCCCGGGCGCTGCTGACGCGCTATGCGGCGGCCAAGGCCCGGGTCGGCGCACTTGACTATGCCGATCTGTTGGCGCGGGCGGGTGCGCTGCTCACCGAGGCCGAGAGCCGCGCTTGGGTCCTGCACAAGCTTGATGCGGGCATTTCGCATCTCCTCATCGACGAGGCGCAGGACACCGCGCCGCAGCAGTGGCGCATCGTCGAAGCCCTTACCGAGGAACTGCGGGCCGGACAGGGCGCCGCCGGGAGCCGGACGGTGTTTGTGGTCGGCGACGAGAAGCAGTCGATTTACTCGTTTCAGGGTGCTGATCCGGCGGTTTTCGATGCCAAGCGCGGGCTGCTGGAGACCTGGCTCGCCGGTTCTGCGACGCCGCTCGCGACGCCTGCGCTCATCACCTCGTTTCGTTCGGCGCCGGGCATTCTTTCTTATGTCGATGAAGTGTTCGCCGGGCGTTGGGCGGCGCTCAGCTCCAGCGGGTCGGCCCGCCATGAAGCCAGCCGTGTCGGCGACGGTGCGCGGGTCGATCTTTGGCCGCTGGTCGAAGAGGAGACTGCGGCGTCGGAGGCGGCTGCGGCGGAGCCTCCCTGGTGGGAGCCCGCAAGCGGCACGCCGCGGCTCAAGCCCAAGCCCCGGCTTGCCCGCCTGCTTGCCATCGAGATCGCCCGCATGATCCGCGGCGCCCGGTTGCCGGACCGCGCCGGCGCTCCGGGTCGGCCGGTGGCGCCGGGTGATGTTCTCGTGCTCGTGCGCAAACGCGACGCGCTGGCCCGGGAACTGATCAAAGCACTCAAATCGGAAGGTGTATCTGTGGCGGGCGCGGACCGATTGCGTCTGGCAGAGGGCCTTGCCGTGCGCGACTTGCTGGGGCTTGCCAAGATCGCGAGTTTCCCCGGCGACGATCTCACGCTCGCCGCAGTCTTGCGCTCGCCCCTCGTCGATTTGCCGGAAGAGGCACTCTTTTCCCTGGCCCATGGGCGCGAGGGCACCCTTTGGGCCGCTCTGATGGGCTCAGAGCACCAGGCGGGCGTGGAGATGCTCAAGGATCTGGCCGGGGCTGCGGACTTCCTGAGACCGTATGAGTTTCTCGAGCGTGCGCTGATCGAGCATGACGGCCGGCGCCGGCTGGTTGCGCGGCTCGGACCCGAAGCGGAGGATCTGATCGACGAGTTGCTGGAGCAGGCCTTGGCCTATGAGGCGCGGGCAACGCCGTCCCTGGTGGGTTTCGTTGACTGGATCGAGACCGGCGGCCTGGAGGTCAAGCGCGAGATGGAGGCAGCGGCCGGCGCGGTGCGGGTGATGACGGTGCATGGGGCGAAGGGTCTCGAGGCGCCGGTTGTGGTGCTCGCGGATACGGTAGGCAGGCCCAGCCCGCGCAGCCGAGCGCCGATCCTCGCAGATCCGCAGACCGGGCTTGCGCTTTGGCCGCCGGGGGCGTCCGAAGGGGGCGCGCGGGTTGCCAGGTTGCGCAGCGCTGAAGCTGAACGGGCGGAGGCCGAGCGCCAGCGTTTGCTTTATGTGGCGCTCACGCGGGCGCAAGACTGGCTGATTGTCAGTGGCGCGGGGCAGCCAGCGGATGCAAAAGCCGACTGGTATGGGCAGTTGGCCGGGGCGTTCGAGAGATTGGACTCGGTGCAGCTAGACGGCCCCGAGGGGCTTGCGCTTCGGCGCCACGAGACGCCGGCAGTTGGTCTGCCGACCCAGACGGAAGCGGCGACAGCCGAGGCTCCTAACGGGGGCGGGATCGGCGGGCATCTTCAGCGCCCGACCTGGTTCTGCCGGGCCGCCGCGGAGACCCGGTCGCCCCGCTTGGCGCCCTCGGCCCTTGCTCCCCCGGTCGATGTCTGGCCGGAACGGCCGGGTGATCGCCACCCGCCCGGGCCGCGCGCGCGCGATGTCAGCAGCGGTGGGCCGGCTTACGGTCGGGCGGTTCACCTGCTCCTGGAGCGCTTCGGGGCTGCGGCGCCGACCTTGCCCTGGGCGTCAGCCGAGCGGCTGATCTTGGCCAGTCACCCCGAGCTCTCGGAGGACGCGCGCCGGGCTGCGCTGAACGAGGTGGCCCGGGTTCTGGCAGATCCCGCGCTGCGCGTTGTGTTCGCCGCCGAAGCCCTGACAGAGGTCCCAATAGCGGTCGCGCTGCCCGAATTGTCGGGGCCGCCGATGATCGGGCGGGTCGACCGCCTTTGCCTAAGTCCCGGCGCCGCCCTCATCCTGGATTTCAAGACCGACCGTGCAGTGCCCTCCCGCCCCGAAACGGTGCCGCCCGCCTATCTCGCGCAGCTCGGCGCCTACCGGGCGGCGCTCGGTCAGGTCTGGCCGGATCTGACGATCACCGCCGGTCTGATCTGGACCGCCGAGCCGCGGTTGATGCCCTTGCCCGATCCGCTTTTGGCGCGCGCCCTGGCGGCGTCTCTGGCGGGCCTCGGTGTGGCAGACAGCGCCGAGGGTTCTTGATTCTCCCGACGCGCGCCCATAGCTTCAAAGCCTTGCCGAAGCGGGGCCACTGCCCGCCCGGCGCCCCTTTTCCGGCCGCGAGATTGCGTCCGGGCCTGTGCAGGAGACCATGCGATGGCGACGTTGGCAGTCACCGATGCGAGCTTCGAGACCGATGTTCTGGGCTCCGATACCCCGGTGGTGGTGGATTTCTGGGCGGAGTGGTGCGGACCTTGCAAACAAATCGGCCCCGCACTCGAAGAGATTTCGGAGGAGATGTCGGACCAGGTCCGCATCGCCAAGGTGAATATCGACGACAATCCCGCCTCGCCCACAAAATATGGCGTGCGGGGCATCCCGACGCTGCTGATCTTTAAGGGCGGCGAGCTGGTGGATCGCAAGGTGGGCGCTGACAGCAAGACCGGCATCGCCACCTGGATCCAGCAGGCGATCTGAGCTGCTCGGTCCGCCGAAAACCGCGGACGGGTAGGGCTCGTGAACGACGGCGGCCGGCCCGACAGGGGCCGGCGATCTGCGCCCCCCTTAGCCCCGCCAGTGCCGCTTGGCCCGGAGCGTTCCTGCCTATCGCCGCCCGCCCCATTGCGTAACAGCGGTTGGCGTTTGCCGCCGGCGACATATGGTACGCGTCGCTGATGGTCGAGATTGGGCCGAAGCCGAGGGGCTAAGTCGCCGCCCGAGCCGCGTGAAGCCCGGATCAGGGCGGGATCAAGGATCAGCCGCTGCCGTCAGGGTCGATCTCGCGAAGTACGGCGCCGGCGAGGTAGAGCGAGCCACAGATCAACACCCGGAGCGGGCCCTGAGCGGCGCGGGCGTGGGCGCGGATGAGATCGAGCGCCGCGCCGACACCGCCTGCTTCCTCTGCGATGTGGCCCGCGGTTCGGCCGATCTCCGCAAGACGCCGGGGCTCGATCGACGCGGCGCTGTCAGGCACGGGCACCGCGACCATTCCGGCCGCGAGCTTTGCCAAGGGCGCGAGGAACTCGGCGGGCGATTTGGTGTCGATCATGCCGACCACGAGCCATAGGGGGCTGGGCGTCCGCCGCCCCATCTCCGCCAGCAATGCCGCCAAGGCGGCACCGGCCGCCGGGTTGTGGCCTCCATCGAGCCAAAGCTCGGAGCCGTCGGGCAGCCGGGAGGCAAGCCGCGTGGCCGAGAGGTCTTGCATCCTGGCGGGCCAGTGGACGCGCGTCATGGCGGCGGCCGCATCGCCCACCCCGAGCAGGTCCAAAGCCATAAGCGCGATGCCGGCGTTGTCGATCTGGTGGAGGCCGGGGAGCCTCGGGCGCGGCAGATGGCGCCTGTCACCGATGCCCTCGAAGACGAGGTCCTCGCCGTCCTGGCGCAGCTGCCAGTCGCGTCCGGCGACATGAAGGGGCGCGCCGATCTGCGCCGCCCTCGCCTCGATCGCAGCCATGGCTTCCGGTGCCTGCCGGCCGACAACACACGGCACCCCGGGCTTCAGGATCCCGGCCTTCTCGCTGGCGATCTCCGTGAGCGTCTCGCCGAGATACTGCTGGTGATCGTATGAGACGGGTGTGATCACCGTGAGCCTCGGGTGGTCGAGCACGTTGGTTGCGTCGAGCCGACCGCCAAGGCCCACCTCGAGCAGCGTCCAATCCGCCGGCTGGCGAGCGAAGGCCAGAAGCGCCGCACAGGTGGTGATCTCGAAGAAGGTGATTGCCCGGCCCCCGTTGACCCGCTCACACTCGGCGAGAAGCTCGGCGAGGTCGGTCTCCGGGATCAGACCGTTGGCCAGCCGGATCCGTTCATGAAACCGCGCAAGATGCGGCGAGGTGTAGGCCTGGACCCGGCCGCCTCCCCCTTCGAGGCCCGCGCGCAGCATGGCGGTCACCGACCCTTTGCCGTTGGTCCCCGCAACATGGACAACCGGGGCGAGGTCGCGTTCAGGGTGCCCGAGATCTGCGAGCAAGCGTTCCACCCGATCCAGGGTAAGGTCGATGATCTTGGGATGGAGGGTCAGAAGGCGCGCGAGAATTGCATCGCTCTCGGCCGTGCTCATCGGGTCGGCGTGCTCGTCGTCGAGGGTGTCGGGGTCTCGTCCATCTGTTCAGGGCCCGACGGCGTCGCGGTGAGCTCGCCGACAACCATCGGCGGGCGCCCGGTGAGCAGATGCAGGATCCGACCGAGTTCCTCCCTGAGCTGACCGCGAGGGACCACCCGATCGATCATGCCGTGGTCGAGAAGATATTCCGACCGCTGGAAGCCTTCTGGCAAGGTCTCGCGGATCGTCTGTTCGATGACGCGGGGGCCCGCGAAACAGATCAACGCATCCGGCTCTGCCAAGTGCACATCGCCGAGCATGGCATAAGAAGCTGTGACGCCGCCGGTCGTCGGATGGGTCAACACGACGATATAGGGCAGTCCTGCCTCGCGCACCTGATCGACCGCCACCGTGGTGCGCGGCATCTGCATCAGGCTGAGGATACCCTCCTGCATGCGCGCTCCGCCCGCGGCGGTGAAAGTGACAAGCGGGCGCGCCCGTTCGACCGCCGCCTCTGCCGCCGCAATCATCGCATTGCCGACCGCAAGACCCATCGAGCCGGCCATAAACGAAAAATCCTGCGCCGCCGCCACGATCTCCAGCCCGTAGAGCTTGCCGGTGGCCACCAGCATCGCCTCATTCTCGCCGGTGCGGCGGCGGGCTTCCCGGAGCCGGTCCGTGTAGCGCTTCTCGTCGCGGAAGCCTAGCGGATCGGCGATCGGCTCCGGCACCTTGACCTCGTGGAAGATCCCGCCGTCGAACAAGGCGCGGAACCGATCCCTCGGCGAGATCGCCATATGGTGGCCGCAGGCCGTGCAGACACACAGATTGTCCGACAGTTCCCGGTGGAAGATCATCTGGCCGCACGCATCGCATTTCGCCCAGAGGTTTTCCGGCATCTCCCGGCGCTGGAAGAAACTCTTGATCTTGGGCGGGACGAAGTCGGTAATCCAGTTCATGCGACGGGCTTTCGGCTAAGCTTTCGCCTCAGATAGCCGGGCCGGCGGCCGGGTGCAATCCGGGCGCGGATGCTCCGGACGTAAAGCGCAAACCCATGGCGATGAGATCGTCCGTCACGCCGTCCAGCCGCCAGGCGTCGCGGAGCCGGCCTTCCTCGACGAAACCGGCGCGGCGGTAGAGCCGGATCGCCGGGGCGTTGGTCGCCCGGACCTTGAGCTCGACCCGGGCCAGCCCGATCTCCGCCGCCCGTGCAAGGGCGCCCGTGAGCAGCCGTCCTCCGAGCCCGGCGCCGCGATGGCCCACGCGGATCCCCATGCCCAGCCCGCCCACATGGGCCCGGGCGCCGCGCCCCAGGGGCAGGATGTCGCACCAGCCGAGCACAGCCCCCTCCGCAACGGCAATGACGATCGGCAGCCCCGCCGCGATCTGCTGCTGGACCCTTCGGAGGAGCGCCTCCCGTTCCGGCGCCTCGACCATGGCAAGCCAGCGCCGCTCCCGTGCCACCGCATCGATCGCGTCGCGATAGGCGTCGGCGCGGTCTTTGCTGAGCGGCCCGACCCAAGCGCTCTCAGCCAGCGGCGGCGGCATAGTCCGCGTCGCTTACCGGGTCGAGCCAGGTCACGGGCGACCCGTCCTGTGCATGCTGCAGGGCAAGATGGGTCATTGCCCGACCCGCACACGCCCCGTGCCAATGCACTTCGCCGGGTGCGATCCACACCGTGTCGCCTTCCCGGATCTCCCGGGCCGGCGCGCCCTTAACCTGCACGAGGCCGATCCCCGAGAGCACATGGAGCGTCTGCCCAAGCGGATGGGTATGCCAATGGGTGCGTGCACCTGGCGCGAAGCTTACCTTGAGCGCCATCAGAGGCGGCACTGTCGCGGTTTCAGCGATCGGCTCCTGCCAAACATGGCCGGTAAAGTATTCCGCCGGCGCCGGCCGCGTGCCGGCTTCCGCTGCGGGGGTGATCTGCATGGCGCTCTCCTTTTGCTGTGGGCTGGGCCGCGTTGCGGGCAGGCGTCTGCGCTACGACCGCCTCCGCAGCTTGAGCCGAGCCGGTCCATCGGCCAAGCTGGTCCCAGATCGGCTGACGCAAGGCATAACATGAACACCTCCTCTATCATGACCTGGATCGATGGGCGCTGGCATATGGGCAATCTGCCTATTCTCGGCGCGGCGGATCACGGCACTTGGCTGGGATCGCTCGTGTTTGACGGCGCCCGGGCTTTCGAAGGGGTGGCGCCCGATCTCGACCTTCACTGTGCCCGGACCAACGAATCGGCCCGGCGCATGGGGCTCGAGCCACAGCTCTCTGATGGCGAACTGACTGAAATCGCGCTCGAAGGCCTTGCCGCCTTCGCGCCGGATGTCGCGCTCTATATCCGCCCGATGATTTGGGCGACGGGCGGGACGGGCAACATGATCGTTCCGAACCCCGAGACCACCCAGACCGCGATTTGCATCGAGGCCCGCCCGATGCCGCCGGAGGCGGGGATCTCGCTTGGGCGCACCCGTTTCCGCCGGCCGACCATCGAATGCATGCCCACGGATGTGAAGGCCGGCTGCCTCTACCCCAACAACGCCCGCATGCTCCGCGAGGTCCGCGCGCGCGGCTTCGACAACGCGGTGGTGCTCGATGCGCTCGGCAATGTGGCGGAGACGGCAAGCTCCAACATATTCGTGGTGAAGGACGGCGCGGTACTCACACCGATCCCGACCGGTTGCTTCCTCGCCGGGATCACCCGCGCCCGCGTCATCGAGTTGCTGCGTGCGGACGGGGTGACGGTCCATGAGGTCACGCTCGCGCCGGATGTTCTCGATGCGGCGGACGAGATCTTCACCACCGGGAATGCGGCCAAGGTGCTTCCGGTGACGCGCTACGAAGAGCGGGACCTTGAGTATGGCCCGGTCGCCCGCCGTGCCCGCACGCTTTACTGGGAGTTCGCTCACGCGGCGGGACCCGGGCACGCCTGAGCCGCGCGACGTCGACGGGCCGGACCCAGATGCTTGGCTGCCCAGATGCGCCTCTGCTCATCCAGGAAGACCGCAGGGCGGTGCGTATGGCGCGAGCCCGCCCTGCACCGGCCTAGACGCTTCTGCCTCAGTTTCCGGGTGCTTTGCCCTCGGCGATCTTGTCCGCGAAGCCGTGATTGGCGTCGCGATGCTCGGCCTCGTCTGCCCGCACCGCGATGACCACGTCGCGCAGACGCGCATCCGACGGCAATTTCCAGTAGTCGATGGCAAGCCGCGGGGCTGCGACATTCTCCTGGCGCCCGGCATCGATCTCGGCGAGATACTGCGTGTAGCTCACCACAGCCTCCTCCTCGAGATAGCCGACGACCCGGTGCGCCGTGCGCGGTGCGAAGAGATAGAGGAAGAAGTAGGCGTTGAAGAACAGCGCCTGCGCGATGAGGATCAGGCCACGCTCGAACAGCGTCGGCTTGGCGATCTCGATGAAGGTCATGAGATGCATCCGCTCGTTCTCCGCTTCGTCGAGCAATTCGCGGATCCAGCCCTGATCGTCGCGGATATGGCGGATCGCCTTCAGATGTTGGAGCATACCGCCGACCATCCCAGGCACGGCCGCCACCGTCTCCAGAACGACCGCACGATGACCATAGCGTTTGGCGAAGAAAGCATCCGCGAAAACTCGCATGAATTTCACAAGTCGGAACGCGATCCGGTCGTGAATTTCCCGCGGGTTGTGGTGGATGTCGTGTGCAATGGTGTGGGGCGTTTGGGCGTCATACATCGCGGGGCTTGTGCTACTTCAAGATGCTTGTCTGCTTCGACGAAGAATATGGTACGGGACCGTGATCCCGCCAATCATCTGCGGCATCCTGGACATGCGGCTTAAGCTTGGGTCGGACCGCCGCACTCGGTCTTGAACGGTCGTCAGAGGAAACCTGATCGATCGCCCAGAGACGCGCGCCGGCGACCTCTCTTGGACGCCCGCGCGGTGCGTGAGGCGGCCCGGTCCCTCGGCTACTCTGGACTGAGGGCGCCTCGGGTGCAGACATCTTCGCAGAGCCCGCATCCGGTGCAGGGACTTGCTCCGGCCGAAAGGCCCGGCAGCCCGTCGGAGCCCATCACGATGACGCCAACCGGGCAAATCGCCGCGCAGTCCCCGCAGCCGTCGCACCGATCGTCGAAATCGGGGCCATAGAAGCGCGCGTCGAGGACGCCGATCATCGCCTCCCCGGCGCCGCCAACGCCAACGCGCTGTTGGGTGTCTGGCATCGCAAGCGTCATGGCACCCTCCCAATCCCAGGGCCCTCATTTGCGGTGCGGGGCCCTCGCCTTGTAGATTGGGATGCCCGTTGCCGGATGCGCTTTGACCCTGGTCAAGCTCCAGGATCGAGCACCAGATTTGGGAACCAGCAATGCGGGGATCAGCGGCCCATCAAATCGCCCAGGATGTCGATCCTCTGGGCGAAGTTGATCAGCGCCGCGGAGGGCACGCGGTATCTGATCACGCGGCCGTCGGAGAGGGTGATCTGCCCCGGCAGCAGGTTCATCGCATTGATCGCCCCGACCACATCGCCGTTCGACAAGAACACGGGGCTGCCCGACGAGCCCCCGGTCACCGGCAAGCTGTGGCGAATGAGGAGATTGCGCGACGGACCAGCATCTTCGAGATAAAAGTCGCTCATGCTGGTGACGATGCCGGTCTGCATCGTCGCGATCGGGTTGTTCAGGTTGATATTGCTGCCCTGGAGCAATTCCAGCGGGAAGCCGATATAGGCAAGTGGCGTACCGGCGTCGAGGCGCTGCAGCGTGTCCATGCCCGCAAGATTGACCACGGTGTCGTGGGCGCCTTCAACCTCTAGGATCCCGACGTCATAGGGAATTCCGGTGGGCGAGCGGCCCTGAACATTCGGCGTCTTCTCGTCATAGCGTGGATGGACGATCGCGCGGGTCACCTTATAGCTCTCGCCCCGGCTCTTGTTCGGCACCACAAAGACGGAAATCCCGTTGGCGAGCATTCTGCTGACGGGCTCCGCGATGTGCGAGTTCGTGCCGAGCCGCGAGGGCTCGAAGAACCAGGCCGTGCCGAAGGGGCGCGGGGTAAATCCGCCTTGCTGGTTGGGCACCACGGAGACCACGACCACGACAGCGCGCTCATAGTCCCGCGCGACCTGCTGGAACTGGGTCGCAGTGTCGGCGCCGGCAGAGAATTGCGGCTCGGCAGCCGGGGTGCTCGACGCTTGGGCGGGCTGGGACGGGGCGGCGGTGCTGGGCTCTGGCTCACCGAAAAGCCCCATCTCGTTGATGTTCACGCTCTGCGCGAAAGCGGACCCGCCTTGGGCGAGCGCGAAGGCGACAACCCCGACGGCTCCCGCCGCTGCGCAGATGCGGCTCGCGCCGCGCCCAATACGCCCAATACGACCAATAATCCCCGACATGGCACCCTCCTCGCCAGTGCAAATCAGCTTGCGCGAAGAGTGCGGGGAGGCCCGACGAAGGTCAAGCGGCGCGACGCTCGGGCGCCACAGCGAACTCGGTGCCGGTCAATAGATCGTGCGGCGCATCCGTGCAGGATACTCGGCGTCATAGGCGGCGCCATCGACCGCACCGGCGGACATTCGCTCCAGCATCTGCCCCGTGGAGGGTAGGGTGGCCCGCGCGATCTGGACCTCAGCCTCCCAGAGCCGCGCGCGCCGCAGCGCCTTCTGGCACTGGAAATAGACCCGCTCGACATCGATCAACAAGACGGACCGCGGCGGCTTGCCGTCCATTTCTTGCGCCGCAAGAAGCGCCGGGTCGACGGAGATCCGCGCCCGACCCTGCACCCGCAAGGTCTCGCCAATGCCCGGGATCAGGAACAACAGTCCGATTTGCGGGGTGTGGATGAGGTTGCGCAGCGAATCGATCCGGTTGTTGCCGCGCCGGTCGGGCAGCAGGAGCGCGCGCGGTGCGAGAACTTTGACAACCGGAGCCGGGTCGCCGCGGGGCGAGATGTCGAGCCCGTCGGGACCGGTCGTCGCCAAAACGACAAAGGGTGCGGCTTCGATGAAGGCGCGATAGTCCTCGGAGACATGGTCGAGTTCCTTGACCAGCGAAGTGGTCTTCGGTGCGCCGTAGAGCGCGTCCAGTTCGGCATCGGTCGTGATCTCCGAGCCGTTTCGCTGCGACTCCATGGCTGCCTCCCGCTCCTTGCTCCCAGACCGCGCGCCCGCGCGGCCGATGGCTGAGCCTGGGCATCCGCAGCAACCCGGTCAAGCGGCCCAGCGCCCGGCGATCAGCTGCCAGCAATTCGGTCAATTTGTGATAGTCTCACCACGCGGGGCGAGGGGGTGCCGGGGCTGCGCAGCCCGTGCTGGCTCTACAGAGGATAAACGGAAATGGCATTCATCTTTGGAACTCGGCTTGGCGAGACACTGAATGGTGTAAGTGGTGAAAACGACTTCATCTTTGCGTTGGCCGGTGACGACGATGTTGTTTTAGCGTCCGGCAACGACCGCCTGTTCGCTGGGCGTGGCGACGATACTCTGGCCGACTTTATCGGCGCATTCGGTGATACTGGCGACGACACAATATTCGGTGGGTTCGGTGACGATTCGTATCGGTTTTCGTCGGGCGACGACGTGTTTTTTGGTGGCGCGGGGTTCGATCAGGTGACGTTGATTGGCGGGGAGGATGACTTTGAGTTCGAGGATCTTTTGCTGGGACGCGTGCGGGTGACCAATCTCAATACCGATGCCACCCTGACTACTTGGAACGTGGAGGACTTCACGTTCACCTAAGACCGGCACTTAACGTTGGGAAACATGCGCCCGGGGAGGTTCATGCGTTCCGGACGGCAGTGGCGAGGCTCTCTACGAACGCCAGGACCTCTTTGGGGGCGTCGCCACGTCCGATCCGCTCGACGATCGCCGAGCCGACCACCACACCATCCGCCACCTTGGCGATCTCGGCGGCGCGCTCCGGCGTTTTCACCCCGAAGCCCACGCAGACCGGGAGGCCGGAGGCGGCGCGGATCCTCGCAACTTCAGGCGCAACCGCGGCTGCTTCGGCCACAGCAGCCCCTGTGATCCCGGTGATCGAGACATAGTAGACGAAGCCCGAGGTGTTCGCGATGACCTTGGGCAGGCGGGCGTCGTCCGTTGTCGGGGTAGCCAGTCGGATGAAGTCGAGCCCGCGCGCCCGGGCTGGCAGGCAGAGCTCCGCGTCCTCTTCGGGCGGCAGGTCGACCACGATCAGCCCGTCGACGCCTGCCTCCGCGGCGGCCTCGAGAAACGGGCCCACCCCCATCGAGTAGATCGGGTTGTAGTAGCCCATCAGGATCAGCGGCGTTCGCGCATCGCCGGCTCGGAAGTCTCTGGCCATCTGGAGCGTGCAAGCGAGGGTCTGGCCGCCCTTGAGCGCCCGTTGCCCGGCGAGCTGAATTGCCGGGCCATCCGCCATAGGGTCAGTGAAGGGCAGGCCGAGTTCGACGATATCGACCCCCGCGCCGGGCAAGCCGGCGAGGATCTCGGCCGAGGTTGCGGGGGTGGGATCGCCAGCCATGATATAGGCGACGAATGCCGCACGGCCCTCCGCCTTGAGCTCAGCCATCTTGGTCTCGATCCGCGACATTCCTTACCCCCCTGGCTCGGCGGCGTCGGTCGCTCGCCGCGGCCTATCTTAGTCGTCTTTGCGGAAATACTTTTTGTCGCGGGGCTTGCCGTCCCAGCCTTGCTTGCGAGGCGGGCCGTCATCGCGATCCCGCGTGCGGTACCCCCCTCGATCGCCGCCGCGGTCGCCCCGATCACCGCCGCGGTCGCCCCGATCGCCGCTGCGGTCGCCCCGATCGCCGCGATCCCATCGGTCGCCCCCGCGATCACCCCCATGGGGACCGCCGCGCCCGTTCGAAGCACCGCCATGATGCGGGCGCTCGCCGCGTTCCTCTGCCTTTACCAGCAGCTGCGATGCAAAGTTGTCGCGCCCGATTGCCCCGTCATTGCACCAAACGGTTGAGATGACACCGTCGTCGTCGACCGCTTCGACCACCATCCGCATGGAGCCGGATTTGAGGATTACCAGATCCCCAACAGAAAATGCCATTGGCCTCGAGCCTTTCATCGCCGACGGGTAACCGCCGCGCTGGTGATACACCGCACGCCATCGCACGGGAAGCCGCGCGTATACGCCTCCCGTGGGCTGGCGTCCAGGGGATATGTGCAGGGGCGGCTTTCCTGCGGGCGATTGAGGGATCCAGCCCAGCCGCCGGTTTTTTGCGGCCAGCCTCGGCTGCCGATTCAGGCTGAGCGCCGGGTCGCCGCCTCTTCGACGGAAAGCCTCGAGCCCTGCCAAACGCGCCCTCCGCCACCGCATCGCGCGTCCCGTGGGGCGGCGGAAGGCTCAGACTTGTACGAGGCCGGCGAACGGGCCGCTCAGAGAGCTTCGCCCAGCGCGTCGGCGACGGTGAAGATGTCCTTGTCGCCGCGCCCGCACATGTTCATCACCAGAAGGTGGTCGGCAGGCAGGTCGGGCGCGAGCTTGGTCACATGGGCGAGCGCGTGGGCCGGCTCGAGCGCCGGGATGATGCCCTCGGTCACGCAGCAGAGCTTGAAGGCCTCCAGTGCCTCGGCGTCTGTAACAGAGACGTACTCCACGCGCTTCATGTCGTGCAGCCAGGCGTGCTCGGGGCCGATGCCGGGATAGTCAAGCCCTGCCGAGATCGAATGTCCCTCGAGGATCTGCCCGTCGGCGTCCTGCAAGAGATAGGTCCGGTTGCCATGGAGCACGCCGGGGCGTCCGCCGGTGAGCGAGGCCGCGTGCTCGTTGCGGTCGTCCACCCCGTGGCCGCCCGCCTCGACACCGATGATGCGCACCTCCTGGTCATCGAGGAACGGGTGGAACAGCCCCATCGCATTCGACCCGCCGCCGATGCAGGCGACCAGGCTATCCGGCAGCCGCCCCTCGCGGGCCATCATCTGCTCGCGGGTCTCGCGCCCGATGATCGACTGGAAATCGCGCACCATCGCCGGATAGGGATGCGGGCCTGCCACCGTTCCGATGCAGTAGAAGGTGTCGGAGACATTGGTTACCCAATCCCGCAGCGCCTCGTTCATCGCGTCCTTGAGCGTCGCGCGGCCGGAGGTGACGGGGATTACCTCGGCGCCGAGGAGCTTCATGCGGAAGACGTTGGGCTTCTGGCGCTCGACATCCGTCGCGCCCATGAAGACGTGGCATTCGAGCCCGAACCGGGCGCAGACGGTGGCGGTCGCCACCCCATGCTGGCCGGCGCCGGTCTCGGCGATGATGCGGGTCTTGCCCATGCGGCGGGCGAGCAGGATCTGGCCGAGCACGTTGTTGATCTTGTGCGCGCCGGTGTGGTTCAGTTCGTCGCGCTTCAGGTAGATCTTCGCGCCGCCGAGGCGCTCGGTCAGCCGCTCGGCGAGATAGAGGGGCGAGGGCCGGCCGACATAGTGGGTCCAGAGATCCTCCATCTCCGCCCAGAAGTCCGGGTCGTCCTTGGCTTTCGCATAGGCCGCTTCGAGCTCGAGGATGCAGGGCATCAGCGTCTCGGCGACGAAGCGCCCGCCATAGATGCCGAAGCGGCCCTCTTCGTCGGGCCCGGTGCGGAAGGAGTTGGGTGCGGTCTCGTTCATGGATGTCTCCCCGTTTGCCGGAGCCTTAGCGCGCGAAAGCCCTGGCTGTCGATGGGAGGTGCTGCCGCGGCGCTGTCCGTTCGATCGGGCCGGGGGTCGAGAATGCGGCTTTGCCGATGATCCAAAGCCAGGCGAGGCTTAGACAGGAACAATGTCGTTGACGCTGTCGATCGGCGGAAACTGTGCATCCTGACTGTAAGCTGGACGCCACCCGCCGGGCCGCCTCGTCGGGGGCGCCTGACTGCCGTTAAAGGCTTGGGGAAAACCCTGATATCGGACGGTCAGACGGCCAGACGGCCAGGCGCGCGACCGGACCACAGCGCAGCGGGATGAGCCGGAAGAAATTTACGCGGCGATCACCACAAATCCGCCTGCTTTCGCCATCGCCAACAGCGACTGGCCAAGGCGGCGCAGTCGAAACCCAGGACAGGAGATCAGCAATGACCCGCAGCACCTTCGACGCGTTCAACCCCGAGACCCTCGTCAAAGCCGACGGATCGATCGATTTCAAAGCAGCCGATGCCCGCGCCCGCGCGCTGCGCGCCCGCGCTGTCACGCAGGCCGCGCTCGAAACCGGCGACGCCGCAAGAGCCACCGGCCGCTCGCTCCTCGCTGCCGCCCTGCGTGGGCTTGCCGGCCCCCGCCGCACCGCGTCGAACTGAGCGTGCGGTTGCCTAGAGCGCGCCGATCCGTCCCTGTGCCGCCGCGATAAATGCGGCGATCTGGGTCGGATCTTTGACCCCCGGCGCGCGCTCGACGCCGGATGAGACATCGACCTGCCGCGCGCCCGTCACCCCGATTGCGCGGCCGACGGTTTGAGGGGTGAGCCCGCCCGCCAGCAGCCAGGGCACCGGCCATTTGACGCCCTGGAGCAATGTCCAGTCGAAGGCCACTGCGTTGCCACCCGGCCGGGTCGCACCTTTGGGCGGCTTGGCATCGACAAGGAGTTGGTCCGCGGCCCCCGCATACTGGCCGATCGCGGCAAGATCCGCGGGCTCCCGGATGCCGATCGCCTTCATCACCGGCAGCCCCAGGCGCCGCTTTACCTGCGCGACCCGCTCCGGCGTCTCGCGACCATGGAGCTGAACCATATCGACCGGCAAGGTCTCGAGCTGCGCGATCAAGGCCTCGTCCGGATCGACCACCAGAGCGACTTTGACGACCCCCGGCGGCAGCTCTGCGGCGATCTTGCTGAGGTTTTCGGGTGCAATGTTGCGCGGCGAGGGCGGGAACAGAACAAAGCCCAGATAGGCCGCACCGGCCTCCACCGCCGCCCGCGCCCCCGGCGCGTCGGCGATGCCGCAGATTTTAACGCGAACGGCGTCTGGCGCTGGCTGGGTTTGGCTCATCGCGACGCGGTCAGCTTCGGCAGATCGTCTTCGCCCTCGCCGAGCCGACGGGACAGGCGCTTGATCTCTTTGCGCAGGCGGCCCACTTCGGCGTGTTTTTCAGCCACCATCCGACGGTGCTTCGCCTCGCGGACCCACTCCAACAGCTGGCCCACGATGATCCCGGCCAGCACCGACACGAAGATCACCGCGGAGAGAGGCATATCTCGGATCTCTGCGGCGGGGAGGCCCACCCCTGCCGGCAGCAGGAAGACATCGACCGGGGTCATGTTGGCCACGCCCACGACGACGAGGACGAGTCCGAGCAGGCAGAGCATGGCAAAGCGGACTGTTCGCATCGCTTTCTCCCTTGCGCCGGCCGGCGCGGGCGCCGTTGCCGCAGCGGCGGACTTCAGTCGGTGTTCATCCGCTCTCGCAGTTCCTTACCGGCCTTGAAGAACGGCACCGTCTTCTCCGGCACATCGACCGACTCGCCCGTCCGCGGGTTGCGTCCTGTTCTCGCATCGCGGGTCTTCACGGAGAACGCGCCGAAGCCGCGCAGCTCGACCCGATCTCCCCGGGCGAGCGCCTCCGTGATCTCGTCGAACACCGTCGAGACGATCCGCTCCACGTCCCGCTGGAAAAGATGCGGGTTGTCGTCCGCGATCTGTTGAACGAGTTCGGATTTGATCATCCTGATCCCCTGTCCACGAGTCCTCCCCGAGTCAAATCCCTGTCAGTGCAGGATTTTCGACTTCGCGGGAGCGTCGCACAGCGCCGGCACACAGGTCAACGCCCAAGCGTCAACCGGGGTAGAGAGCCATCAGCCGGGGCCCCGGCGCGAGCACGGCGGCGCCCGGTTGGGTCCAAAGACCGATGCCTTGAGCAAGTTCATTCAAGGGGAAAGGCAGCTCGACGGGCTCCCAGCGATAGGGACGCACAGGCACGGTCACTGGAATATTATGGGTTTTCGCCAGCCAATTGCGGGCCTCTGCTTCGGCTCCGAGCGCATCTATCAGACCGAGCTCGAGCGCTTGCGACCCGGAGAATACGCGCCCATCGGCCACCGTTTCCAAGGCCTCCCCCTCGAGCCCTCGCCGTTCGCCGACGAGGTCGCGGAACCACGTATAGGTGTCCTCGATAACCGCGGCTCTGGCTGCGATCGCCAGGGGGTCATGTGGCTCGAGCGGGTTCGGCGCGGCTTTAAGTGGGTCCGACTTGATGGTGGTGAAGCTGATGCCGATCCGCTCGAGCAGCGGCGTGACGTCGGCCACGGAGGCAAAGACGCCAATGGATCCCGTGAGCGTGTTGCGGCGGCTGAAGATCTGATCCGCGCCGATCGCGACGATGTAGCCTCCGGAGGCCGCCGCCTCGCCCATCAGCGCAACCACCGGCTTGACCTTTGCCACCTCGCGCAGCGCCTCGTAGAGGGCTTCGGATCCGACGACCGTGCCGCCGGGGCTTTCGATGCGGACGATAAGCGCCGTGATGCTTTTGTCCTTGGCAATCCGTTGCAGCGCCGCCAGCCGCTCCTGGTTGTCGGTGATCACGCCGACGATCTCGAACCGCGCGACATAGGGCTCGACATCGCGCGCGCGCGACCAGGGCACCACGGCGAGGATTGCCACCACGATCGCAAGGATCGCCAAGATACGCCAGAAGGCGAGGCGTTTGCGGAGCCGGCGACGCTCGATAATGCTGTCGGCCGTTGCGGTCATGGCGGTCCTCCCGGGCAAGCTGCACCAAAGGGGGTAGGGCGCCCTCACGCTTCTGGCAAGGGGACCTACATCCACCAGTGGGGCTGCGGGGTCGCCGCCTCCGGGCGATCTTGGCTCAGAGGAAGTTGCTGTTGTCGACCCAGACCCCGTCGTCGTAGTCCTCGGCCGTAAGTTCGCGGAATTCTGGGCTGTCGGCGAAGGCTTCGACCAGAACGCGGCGATCGACTCCTTCGTCGAAGCGGTCGATCCACCAGGAGCGCCCCTCGGGATCGGCGTCGCGGCCGAGCACGTTGTTGTAAAGCGCGTCGATATAGGCCTCCGCCGAGGGCGCCATGCCGCCGAAAGCTGCCAGGAATTCCGGGCTGTCGATGAAGGCGTCGGTGATCACGCTGAGCGGCGCGCCACCGGAAACCACATCGTCCCAGAAGCGCAGGCCGAGTTCGTCGGGCGTGCGGTTCAGGACGGCGCGGTAGAGGCGCCAGATCTCGTCCGCCTGGTCCGATAGGTCGTAGACATAGGCGCCGCCTTGGAGCTCGAACCGCTCGAGATCGGTAAAGACGGCAGTATCGGTGACCCCGTCGTCGTTGTAATCTGAGGTGACCGTGATGGAGCCGTCCGCGTTCACCGTCTCGGTGATCTGGGCGCGTGGGACGTCCCAGGTTGCGGTGTCATAGGCCTCGCGCAGGAAGGCCTCCGGCTCCGGCTCCTGGCCGAAATCGATCGTGATCCCGTCGAGGCTTTCTTGGATCGGCTGGCCGAGGAAGACGGCTTGGAGCGTATCGATTTCGTCGATGAAGGCGTCGATGTCGAGCACCTCCGGTTGGGGGAGCAACTCCACATCGAAGCCGTCGATCGTGCCTTGGAACTCCAGCTCGCCGTCGAAGTTCTGAAGATCGAGGATCAGCTCGAACGGGCCGAAATCAGGGACAATCAAAACGCGGCCGATGGACGGGTCAGGGTCGGCGAGTTCCAGCGGGTTCAAAAAGCTCGCAGTCGGCGGAAGATTGGTGGTCAGGTTGCCGGCGACGGAGACGCCGCTAGAGAACACATAGGCGACGCCAAAGATCCCAGGCGCGATCCTTGGCTCGAATACTGGGGTCTCCGCCGGATCGATCTTCTGCAGCACCTCGAGCACGACATCTGCCGTCGCCAGCGCCCCAACGAAATAACGTGCCATAGCTCCCTCGCCGACATCCGATTCTCAAATCGGAGTTTAGTCGAGGAAGAAGGCTATTTCCCGCAATATGAAATTTCTATCCGCGATCTTCGCGGGCTGGACCTGTGAGGGGAACCGGGGCCCTCGACCCCGGTCCTTTTGATCAACTATCGCCGCGGTCCTTGAGTGCTTGGCCGAGGATATCGCCGAGCGAAGCCCCGCTGTCGGAGGAGCCGTATTGTTCGACGGCTTCCTTCTCCTCGTCCATCTCACGGGCCTTGATCGACAGGCCGATGCGGCGGGCCTGTTTGTCGATATTGGTGATTTTGGCGTCGATGCGGTCGCCCACCGAGAAACGGTCCGGCCGCTGGTCCTGGCGGTCGCGGGCGAGATCGGAGCGACGGATGAAAGCCTTCATCCCGTCATACTCGACTTCGATACCGCCATCCTCTATCTGCGTCACCTCGACGGTTACCACGGAGCCACGCTTGACCCCCTTGGTCGCTTCGGCAAACGGATCGCCGCCGAGCTGTTTGACGCCCAGCGAGATCCGCTCCTTTTCGACATCGACATCAAGGACGACCGCGCGGACCATATCGCCCTTGTTGTAATCCTGCATCGCCTCTTCGCCGGCGCGGTTCCAGTCGAGATCGGAGAGGTGGACCATGCCGTCGATATCCCCATCGAGACCGATGAAGAGACCGAATTCGGTGGTGTTCTTGACCTCGCCTTCGACCTCGGCGCCGATCGGGTGGTTATCGACGAACGCCTCCCAGGGGTTTTGCATGCACTGCTTGAGGCCCAGCGAGACGCGGCGCTTCGAGGGATCGACATCGAGCACCATGACCTCCACCTCTTGCGACGTGGAGACAATCTTGCCCGGATGCGCGTTCTTCTTGGTCCAGGACATCTCGGAAACGTGGACCAGTCCCTCAACGCCGGCTTCAAGCTCGACGAAGGCGCCATAGTCGGTGATATTCGTGACGCGCCCGGTCCATTTCGAGCCGATCGGGTATTTCGTCTCGACCGAGTCCCAAGGATCCGCCATCAGCTGCTTCATGCCGAGCGAGATGCGCTGGGTGTCCTTGTTGACCTTGATCACCTGGACCTTCAGGCTCTCGCCAATGGAGACAATCTCCGACGGGTGGTTGACGCGGCGCCAGGCCATGTCGGTCACGTGCAGCAGACCGTCGACCCCGCCGAGATCAACGAAGGCACCGTAATCGGTCACGTTCTTAACCACGCCATCGACCACATCGCCTTCTTTGAGCTTGCCGACGATCTCGGCGCGCTGCTCGGCGCGGCTCTCTTCGAGCACGGCACGGCGGGAGACGACGATGTTGCCCCGGCGGCGGTCCATCTTGAGGATCTGGAAGGGCTGCGGGACACCCATCAGCGGGCCCACATCGCGCACCGGGCGGACATCGATCTGGCTGCCGGGAAGAAACGCCACGGCGCCCCCGAGATCGACGGTAAAGCCACCCTTCACGCGCCCGAAGATTGCGCCCTCGACGCGCTCGCCTTTGTCGTTGGCGGCCTCGAGACGGTCCCAGGCTTCCTCGCGCCGGGCCTTCTCGCGGGAGATCGCCGCCTCGCCGCGCGCGTTCTCGACCCGCTCGAGGAAAACCTCCACGGTGTCGCCGGGGGCGAGCTCGGCCGGCTTTCCGGGGCTCGCGAATTCCTTGAGATCGACCCGGCCCTCGGCCTTGAAGCCGACATCGATGATCGCCTGACCGTTCTCGATCGCGATCACGGTGCCTTTAACCACAGAGCCCTCGTCCGGGGTCTCTTTCTCGAGGCTCTCGTTGAGCATCGCCTCGAAGTCTTCCATCGTCGCGGATGGCGCCATCTGCGTGCAGTCTCCTAATAATGTGTCAGGCCGACCGGTTGGATCCGGCGGTCTTGCATGTCTCGGTCTTGGGGCGGTTTATCTGCGCCGACCGGGTCACCCCGCCTGCGCCTGCTCGATCTGTCGACCGCTCGTTCGACGGCGCGGCTTATACGCAAATTCGCTCGATGGATCAAGGCTGGAGCGCTCTACCGGAAATCCCTTAAGTGCACAAATTAAGATCTGGTGGGAGGGGTCTCGCAATGGTCGGCGACCCGAAGCGGCAGAAGAGGCGGGCGATGGTCTCACCGACAGCGAGCTTGCTGCGAAATTCATCGACAGCCCGGAATTTGCCGAGAGCATCGAGACTCAGGAGCGGGTCGCCTTTTTCGACAGCTTGGCAGAAACCGATCCAGGCCTCTGGGAGTTCGGCTCACCCGGCGGGCTAGGCAAGCCGCTCGGCGACGATCCCGACCGCCTCTGCCACGGCTTCCTCGACGCTCATGGCCGTCGTGTCGAGCAAATGGGCATCCTCGGCTTGCAAAAGGGGCGCGTCACGCCGGGCAGCGTCACGGGCGTCGCGATCCTCGATGTCGCGCAGCACGGTGGCGTAGCTGGTTTCCGAGCCTGCCGCGACAAGCTCCTGGTGCCGCCGCCGGGCGCGTTCCTGCGCGGAGGCGGTGACGAATAGCTTCACCTCCGCCTCCGGACAGATGACTGTGCCGATGTCGCGCCCGTCGAGCACCGCGCCGCCCGCCCGTCGCGCGAACTCCTTCTGAAACTGGAGCAGCGCCTTGCGCACCCCCGGCATCGCTGCAACCCGGGAGGCTGCGCGGGCCGCGATTGCCGTGCGAAGGTCGGCGCGGTCGAGGGCCGCGGGGGTGAGCTCCCGAGCGACGATCTCCGCCAAGCCTTCGTCGAGCGTGCCCCGCCCTTGGTCGAGGGCGATCCGACCGACCGCCCGATAGAGGCTGCCCGTGTCGAGATGCGCAAAGCCGAAGCGTGTGGCGAGGGCGCGCGCAACCGTCCCCTTGCCCGCCCCGGCCGGCCCGTCGATCGCCACCGTGAAGATCATCCCGCCTCCGCTCTGGCCGGAGTGAGCGCTAAGCGATGGTATGCAGGGAGGCAAGCGGGATCGCCGCCGCTCCGCGCAAATCCCCTTTCCCGAAGCCCTTTCCCTCATTGAGCTCGGGGTGTTTCGGGGCGGGCTGCGCGCCGGCATAATCGGCGCACGCCGCACCGGGACGAGCGGAGAGGCCACAGCGCTCCGTCCCCGCCCGGGCAATCGACCCCTTTGAAGCTCCCGGCTGCCCGTTGGTCACGACCGTGAAGATCATCGCCCGCGCTTGCGCCATGGCGCCCGTCAGATTGTCGATCCGTCCGACGGCCACCGGAATGGCCTCGGCGGACCGACTGGCCTGGATGCAAGCTTGCGTCGCCAGCGATTCGGTCACAGCCTCATGTGAGAAACAGAAAGGGAGACCGACATGTGGAAGTCCAGCTTCGCCGCCGCCTGCCTCTCCGCCGCCCTCACGCTGCCAGCCGCCGCCGACGCGACCCTCGAGCGCGCCGCCCAGGTGAGCGCTGTCGCCGCCGCTTGGGAAGCCTTCGGCGCCGGAGACTTCGACGCCCTTGCCGCCTTCTACTCGGAAGACACGGTTTTCGTCATGCCCGGGCAGACCGACGTGATCGAGGGCCGGGCGGCATTTCGCACCGCGCTCGACGCGATCGGAGAGGCCGTGCCCCCGGGCTTCAAGATCGATGCGATCCGGTATGCAACCGGTGAGGACGAGGTCGTCAACATAATCGATTGGTCGGCAGAGAAGCTGCCCGAAGGCTCGCATCTCGCGATCACCTTTCGGTTCGACGACGACGGCCTGATCTCCGAGGAACGCTGGTTTGTCGATACGGTCCAGTGGACGGCGGCGTTCTGAGGGTCAGGGCGTCTGGGCGACGAACCGGGCGCCAAGGCTCTCCATCATCGGGCGGAAGCCCGGGAAGGACGTCGCGATCGGCCGGGCATCGTCGATGGTAACAGGCGCCCGCGCGCCGAGACCGAGAACGAGAAAGGCCATCGCGATGCGGTGGTCGAGATGGGTCTGGACCAGCCCGCCGCCCGGAACACCGTCTGGGCCGCGGCCGTGGACCACCATCCCGTCCTCCTCTTCGGTAACCGCGACCCCGTTGGCGCGCAGCCCCGCCACCCTCGCCGCAATCCGGTCGCTCTCCTTGACCCGCAACTCGCCGATCCCGCGCATGATCGTGTCGCCCTCGGCCAAGGCCGCAAGGCAGGCGAGCACCGGGTATTCGTCGATCATCGAGGGTGCACGCTCCGGCGGCACGTCGATCCCCTTGAGCGTCGAGAAGCGCACGCGCAGATCCGCGACCGGCTCGCCGCCCTCCTCGCGGGGCGCTTCTCTCGACAGCGCAGCCCCCATCTCGGTCAGCGTCTCGTAGAACCCCGCCCGGGTGGGGTTAAGGCAAATACCGGGAACCACGATCTCGGCGCCGTCCGAGACCAGCCCGGCCGCGACCGGGAAGGCGGCTGAGGACGGATCGCGCGGGACCGCGACCTCGAGCGGGGCGAGTTCCGGCTGGCCGAGCAGGCGGATCTCGGTGCCCTCCGGCGTGGCGGCTGTCTCCAGCTGGGCCCCTGCGGCCCGCAACATGCGCTCGGTGTGATCGCGGGTGGGTTCGCGCTCGATGACCACCGTCTCGCCGGGCGCGTTCAGCCCGGCAAGCAGAACAGCCGACTTAACCTGAGCGGAGGCCATCGGCGGGCTGTAGCGCACCGGCACGGGGCTCGACGCACCGACAAGGGTCAGCGGCAGCAGGCCGCCGGCACGCCCCACGGCGCGGGCCCCGAAGAGGGCCAGCGGGTCGAGGATGCGTCCCATCGGACGGCGTCTCAAAGAGGCATCCCCGGTAAATGTCGCGGTGATCGGCGAGGTTGCCATCATCCCCATGATAAGACGCACGCCGGTCCCAGAATTGCCGCAATCGATCACATCGGCGGGTTCCGCTAACGTGCCGACGCCGACCCCCTTCACCCGCCAGGCACCGGGGCCGTCGCGCGTCACCTCTGCCCCGAAGGCGCGCATGGCGCGGGCGGTGTCGAGCACGTCTTCCCCCTCGAGCAGACCCGTGATCTTGGTCTCGCCGATGGCGAGCGTCCCGAAGATCAGCGAACGGTGGGAGACGGATTTGTCGCCAGGGATCTCGACCTTGCCGGTGAGCCCGGGCGAGTTGTGGGCGGCAAGGGGCTGTGGGCCGGTCTCCGGCCGCTCCGTTTCGGTCGACGGGGATGTCATGCGGCCCTCCAGCGCGGCTTGGGCCTCTCCTATAACGGGACGGCGGCGCCCGGGTCCAGACTGCTCAGACCCGGGCGCCG
>JBHJGY010000078.1:0-30215 GCA_050331335.1 Pikeienuella sp. | reverse complement strand
TCCAGAGGGGGGGGCGGCCCGGGGGGGAGGGCCCCCCCGGGCCGCACCGCTCAGCGGCGCTTGGCGCGCCGCTTCGACAGCCCCTGAATCCACGCGGCACCGCCTTTGATCCCCATATCGAGCGCCGTCTTCGGTCTCCGTATTCGATCCGGATCCTTGACCAGCGAACCAATCGGTACGCGAAGGCCGATCGCCGGCATTTACCTAAATTCTGCCAATTTTACGCGCTAAGCTTTGCTTTGTTGCGTTGTTATGGCGAGGGACTTTCGATGCGTGTTGCGAATGATGCGATCGGCGATCTTGGCATCGCTCACCACTATGCTCCCGGCGCCGAGCCGGGCATGCTCGACCGCGCGGCGGCCTTTGTCGCGACCAACGAAACCGCCGCGTTTATTGTTGGTCTGGCGGTGATCTTCCCTGTCATTCTGCTGTTGGCTTACCGCATCGCCCGGTCTCTTCGGTCGCGCCGCCGGGCTCGGTCGGCGCCGTCCATGATGCGGGCCGCAGCGATGGCGGGTGCTGCCCGGCCGCGCCGTGGGGGCCGGAGGCCTTCACCCTCGATGTGGCGACGCGAGGCGGACTGATCGGGGGGCCGGCGCGTCGCGCTGTGGCTCGCCGGCCTGGTGGCGCGCTGCCGCTCCAATGCGATCGGCCGGGCGCTTGACCCGTTCTTTGCGGTGACCTTTAATTGTGGGGCCTTAGTTGCGATCCTGACCGCGCGCAAGAGAAATGGCCCGCCGATGTTTCAGATGCTGAGCTGCTTCAACCTGAAGCCAGGGGTCGACTTGGCGGCTTTCGAGACCGCGCTTTGCGCATTCTCCGACCACATGGTGGCGCAGGGGCTCATCCGCGGCACAGGACCCGTCATGCGCCGGCAGAGCGACACGCAGCTTGATACCGACACCGACCGCGGCCACAGCTTCTTCTTCCTGACGGATTTTCGCGACAAGGCCCAATCGGACGCCGCTTTCGCCTATTTGGAGAGCGGATCGGAGCCGGGGTTTAGCCGGCACCGGGCTGTGATGGCCCAGACCATCGACCCGATCTTTATCTGTTGGGAACGGCCCGGGCCTGGCTGATCGAGGGATGGCGCGAGCTTGGCTTCTGCGGTAGGGAAACGGCGCATGAGCGTCAATCCGCCAGAGCTTCGGCCCGATCTCGCGCCAAAGATGCGCAGGCCTGCCGACACACGGCCGGGCCAGCCGCGGGTTGGCATGGTCTCGCTCGGCTGCCCGAAGGCGCTGGTCGACAGCGAGCGGATCCTCACGCGGCTGCGCGCCGAAGGCTACGCGCTGTCGACCGATTATGCAGGCGCCGAGGTGGTTATCGTAAACACCTGCGGGTTTCTCGACAGCGCCAAGTCTGAGAGCTTGGCCGCGATCGGCGAGGCGCTGGGCGAGAACGGGCGTGTCATCGTTACAGGGTGCCTGGGCGCGGAGGCAGAGACGATCCGAGCGGTGCATCCGGGCGTTCTCGCCGTCACCGGTCCGCAACAATACGAAGCGGTGCTCGATGCGGTCCACGCGGCTGTGCCACCCAAGCCCGACCCGAAGGTCGACCTCATCCCCGCTCAGGGCATCAAACTGACGCCACGCCACTATGCCTATGTCAAGATCTCGGAGGGTTGCAACCATAGCTGCCGGTTCTGCATCATCCCCTCGATGCGCGGGCGGCTTAAGTCACGGCCAGCGGCGGCGGTGTTGCGCGAGGCGGAGCGGTTGGTGGCTGCGGGGGTGCGTGAGCTTCTGGTGATCAGCCAGGACACCTCGGCCTATGGCACGGATCTGCGCCATGCGGACGGCGCCCATATCGTCGATCTCGCGGCACAGATGGGGCAGCTTGGGGCTTGGGTCCGGCTGCATTACGTCTACCCCTACCCGCATGTGGACCGGCTGATCCCGTTGATGGCGCAGGGCTTGGTGCTGCCCTATCTCGACATTCCGTTCCAGCATGCTGCGCCCAGCGTGCTGAAAGCCATGCGCCGGCCCGCAGCCGCCGAGAAGACCCTGGGCCGGATCGCCGCCTGGCGCCGCGCCGTGCCCGAGCTCACCATCCGCTCGACCTTCATCGTCGGTTTCCCCGGAGAGACCGAGGCGGACTTCGCCGAGCTGCTCGCCTGGCTCGACGAGGCCCAGCTCGACCGCATCGGCTGCTTCAAATACGAGGACGTGGCGGGGGCGGCGGCAAACGACCTGCCCGGCCATGTCGCGGAAGAGGTCAAGGAGGAGCGCTGGCACCGCTTCATGACGGCGGCGCAAGCGATCTCAGAGCGCCGGCTGGCGGCCAAAATCGGCCGGCGCCTTGCGGTGATTGTCGACGAGATCGACGCGGAGGGTACTGCAATCTGCCGCACCCAAGGAGACGCACCGGAGATCGACGGCCTGCTCTTCATCGAGGCGCCGGGGGGGCTCGTTCAGGGCGATATCGCCGAGATCGAGGTCACTGGGGCGAGCGAGTACGACCTCTGGGGCCAACGGATCTGACTGCAAATGCCGGCAGTGCCGATATTGGAGACGCCGCGGCTCAGGCTCCGAGACTGGCGCGCGCAGGACATCGCGCCCCTGGCTGCGCTCAATCGCGACCCTGACGTTATGGCCTATCTTGGCGGGCCGGTCGCGCGGCAGCGCAGCGACCTGCTCGTGGGGCGGTTCATCGAGAAATGGACCGAGGAGCCGCGCTTCGGTTGGTGGGTGCTGGAACGCCAGGCAGACGCCGCATTCCTTGGTTTTGTGGGCCTCGGCTGGCCGGACTTCCGAGAAGCGCCGGCGCCTTGCGTGGAGATCGGCTGGCGGCTCGGCCGCGCCGCCTGGGGACAGGGTTATGCGACCGAGGCAGCCCGCGCCTGCCTGGCCCATGGCTTCGAGCGGGTGGGACTGGCCGAGATCCTCGCTTTCACCGTGCCGCAGAACCTGCGGTCGCGGAAAGTGATGACGCGCCTTGGCATGCAGCACGACGCGAGCGGCGATTTCGATCACCCGTTGGTCCCAGAGCACAGCCCCCTGCGCCGCCACGTGCTCTACCGCCTGAGCGCGGCCCGGTGGCGCCGACTTCAGGCAGGCTGAGCGGTTTCAGCCCTCGGGCGCGAGCGGTTCTTCGCGGCGAAAGACGATGGACAGCTGGCCGATTTCGACGCCCCATTTGGTCACATAGGCCCGGTTGATCATCACCTGATCGTCGAGCTTCCACAGCCAGTCGTCGAAGGTGGCCCGCAGCTCGCCGCTCGGGGTCTGCAAATCGATCGTATAGCGCCAGTTAAAGGCGTTACCTGCCTCTTCACCGGTCGCCTCTCCCACCACGCCCTCTGCGGTGCCGGTCCAGGTCTCGTCCGAGGTCTGTGTCAGCCGCCAAACGCGCCGTTCGGTCGAGCCGTCCTCGTAGATGAAATCCTCGGTGAGCGTCAGCGTTTCGCCGTCCCACTCGCCGAGCACATCAACCACGAAGCTCCGGCGCAGATCGCCGAAGCGGTCCTGGAAGATCCCGTGCGCCGTCAGCCGGCCGTCGAGAAACCGCTCCAGTTCGAGCTCCGGTCCCTGCCCGGCATAATCGTCCAGGTCGGGGCCGCAGCCGGCGAGGGCGGCAACCGCCGCGAGTGCGAAGAGATAACGTTTCATGTAGCGGTAAGTAGCGTCGCCGGGGGGCAGTCAATACTCGCGCATGGGGCTGATTGCGGTTTCTGTCGCCGGGGGTCATGCTTGGCGGCGCGGGCGCGCGCGGCGCCAGGGGGGCGGCGAGACGGAGGGGATCATGCGCGGTGTCGGAGCGGTCGCTTGGGCGATTGCGGCTGTGGTTTCGGGCTGCGCCAAAGAGCCCGACCTGCCGGACCTCGCCCAGATTTATGCCCGCGTCGTCGAGGCCGAAGCTGGCGTGGTGGCGAACGGGCGGCGTCCCTTGATCACGATCCCCGGCACGCTGGGCTCGCGGTTGCGCGATAGCGCCACCGGGACCGTGGTCTGGGGCGGGGGGAGCCGAGGGCTGTCGGCCGATCCCGAGGTGCCCGAGGAGGCTCGGTTGATCGCGCTGCCGATTGCCGAGCCCGAGTTGCCGCTTGCGGAGCTGCGGGACGGAGTTGTGGCGGCCGGGGTTCTCGACTTCGCCGCGCCTGAGGTTTTCGGCGTGCCGATCGATATCGAGGTCTATGCCGGTGTGTCTCGCACACTCTCCGCCGGTGGTTTCCGCGCCGCCGATCGCCCTCGGCTCATCGACAAGCTGCGCCACGGCGGTGGTGTCGACCGGCAGTTCGACACGGCAGAGCCCACGCCCGCGCCGGACGGGGCTGCGCCAGCGCTCGCTCAAGGTCCAACGCCCGCGGATTACCGGAGGCTGACCGAGGTCGCCATCAACTCTTTTCGTTTCGACTATGACTGGCGGCGGGATCTGGCTGCGCTCGCCCAGGAGTTCCACGACTTCGTCATGCTCAGGAAGCGGCAAGTCGCGGCCCGTCGCTCGGCGATCAGCGGGCAACGGGTGGCGCCGGAGGATGTGACCTTCGACCTGCTCGCCCACAGCATGGGGGGGCTCATCGCGCGCTATTATCTGATGCACGGGGCCGTCGAGCTCCCAGCGGATGGCAGCCTGCCGCCGATCACTTGGGCCGGCGCCGAGCATTTCTCGCGGGTGGTCATCGTCGCAACACCGAATGCCGGCTCGGTTTTGGCGTTCGACAATTTGGTTAACGGCAAGTCGTTCGGCCCGTTCCAGCCGTTCTATCCCAGCGCGCTCCTGGCGACCCATGCGTCGGTGTGGCAGCTTTTTCCGCGCGCGCGGCACGGACGTGTGCGCGCGGCCGGTACCGGCGAGGCGCTCGACCCGCTCGATCCCGATCTGTGGCGGCGGTATAACTGGGGCTTGCTCGATCCGGAGGCGCGAGACCTGCTCGGCTGGCTGATGCCCGAGGTGGCGGATCCCTTCGAGCGCCGGATCCGAGCGGGGGCGCATCAGAGCCGGTTGATCCGGCGTGCCAAGCAGTTCCAGATGGCCATGGACCGTTGGGCCCCTAAGCCCGACCATCTGGAGATGTTCCTCGTCGTCGGCGGCGGGTTCGCGACCCCGGCCGCGGCGGAGGTCGATCTGGAGACAGGGCAGGTCGCGATCACAGGGCGCGAGGAGGGCGACGGGGTTGTCCTGCGCGCCTCCGTTTTGCTCGACGAGCGCCAAGGCAGCGACGCCGCCGGCGGGCTGGACACGCCGCTGCGTTTCGATACCACCTTGTTCCTGCCGGACGAACATGTGGAGCTTACCAAAAACCCGGTATTCGGCGACAATCTCCTCTTCTGGCTTCTCGAGCAGCCGCGCCGGCCCACGGTGCTCGCGGAGCCCTCTGCGGGGCTTCTCACCCGGCATGTGGGCGCGGCGCCGGCTCAGGAGGACCCGCCCCGCCTCGGCGGTCCGGTCGATCGGTGAGCCGCGAAATCCGCTTGTTGAGGGCCGCGGCGCTGGGATAGGGTCCGCCCGCAGGCGCTCGCCGAGGATCGGCGCCGGTGTCCGAAGGGCCGAAGGGGAGGATTGCGATGGGCAAGGTTTATGCGAGCGCCGCTGAAGCGCTTGATGGGGTTCTGAAGGACGGCATGCTGATCGCGGCCGGCGGCTTCGGCCTCTGCGGTATCCCCGAGCTCCTGATTGCCGCGATCCGCGAGGCGGGTGTGACGGATCTTACCGTCGCCTCGAACAACTGCGGCGTCGACGATTTCGGCCTCGGGCTGCTGCTGCAAACCCGTCAGATCAAGAAAATGATCAGCTCTTATGTGGGCGAGAACGACGAATTCATGCGCCAGTACCTCTCCGGCGAGCTGGAGCTTGAATTCAACCCCCAAGGCACCCTTGCGGAGCGGTTGCGGGCGGGAGGTGCGGGCATCCCCGGCTTCTACACCGCCACCGGCGTGGGAACGGTCGTCGCCGAGGGCAAGGAGCATAAGGAGTTCGACGGCAGGACCTACATCCTTGAGCGGGGCATTCGCGCTGATCTTGCCATCGTGAAGGCCTGGAAAGGCGATACACAGGGCAACCTCGTTTACCGCAAGACGGCCAACAATTTCAACGCGCCCTGCGCGATGGCCGGACGGATCACCATCGCCGAGGTCGAGGAGATCGTGGAGCCGGGGCTGCTCGACCCCGACCATATCCACACACCTGGGATCTTCGTTCAGCGCCTGATCCAGGGCGAGCATGAAAAGCGCATCGAAAAGGTCACCACGCGCGCTGCCTGAGCCCGTCTCCGTCCGCGCGAGTGATCCCAACAGGAGGCGCGAGATGCCCGGCGATCTGTCCCAACCCGTAAGCAGCGCGCTGGGGTCTGCACCGGGTTCTGCACCGGGATCTGCACCGTGGTCTGCACCGGGGGCCGCGCCGCGGATCGTGGTCTACACCTGCAGCCTCGGCGGCTACGACTGGGTGAACGCGCCGCTCGCCGCAACCCCCGACACGGCCTTCATTCGCATCTCCGATCAACCGCCACGGAGCCCGGGCACCTGGCAGCATCGCCCGATCTCGATGCTCGATCATTTCGGAATTGAGGGCGGTCCTCGGTTGCTTGCGCGCTTCGCCAAACTGTATGCGCACCGATTGTTTCCCGAGGCGGAATTGTCGATTTGGATCGACGGCAACATCAAGATCCTGACCGATCTCACGCCGTTAATAGATCGGTTCCGCACGACAGGCGCCGCTGCGGCCTTCTTTCCCCATCCAAGCGGGCGAACGGCGCTTGAGGAGATGGTGGCGGCGCTCGGCTGGGGACGGATCGGATCCGCGCATTTCGATCGGGCGGCCCGGCAGGTCGCGCGCTATGCCGAGGCCGGCGCGCTCGACGATCGGGTGCACGAGACCTCCATCGTCTTTCGCCGCCACGACGCACGGGAAATCGGCGCGTTCGCGGACCTTTGGTGGGACGAGCTCACCGCCTTCACAGAGCGCGACCAGGTAAGCTTGCCCTTCGTGCTGCAACGCTCTGGGCTCACAGTTCACGACTGGGACTTTCACTTCGCCGATCTGGTGAACCCCTATTTCCGGCGGGTGCCGCATCGTCCGAAGTCTTTGCTCAAACGGGTTCGGAAAGGTATCCGCTACCAAGCGGATGCAGACAGGACCTATAAGCTGCTCAGCCGGGTGGCGGATCCGATCGAGCGGGGCCTGCGCCTCGTCGGGATCCGGTTCCAGGAGCCGATGTGAGCCGCGCCGGCGCTTGACGAGCCAGCTTTGGCCAAGATGGGAGAACACGGGACATGTGGACGCGGGATCAGATGGCGGCACGCGCCGCGCAGGAACTCGAGGACGGCTTCTACGTCAATCTCGGTATCGGCATTCCAACGCTGGTGGCGAACTACATCCCGGAGGGAATGGACGTCACGTTGCAGTCGGAGAACGGGATGCTCGGCATGGGGCCTTTCCCCACCGAGAACGAGGTGGATCCGGACCTGATCAACGCGGGCAAGCAGACGATCACCGAGCTCGACCGCACCAGCTATTTCGACAGCGCGACGAGTTTCGCCATGATCCGCGGCGGGCATATCAACCTCGCGATCCTGGGCGCGATGGAGGTTGCCGAGAACGGCGATCTCGCGAATTGGATGATCCCTGGAAAGCTCGTTAAAGGCATGGGGGGCGCGATGGACCTGGTCGCCGGCGTCGCCCGGGTGCTGGTGATCATGGACCACACCAATAAGGCCGGCGAGACGAAGCTTTTGAAAGAATGCACCCTCCCGCTCACCGGCAAAGGCGTTGTCGACCGGATCATCACGAATCTGGGCGTGTTCGATGTGGTTGAGGGCGGGCTCAAGATCGTCGATTGCGCACCCGGTGTCGACGAGGCAGAGATCCGCGAGAAGACGGCGGCGACGCTGGTGCCCTGAGCCGGCGCTTCACGCGTCTTTCGCGGGCGTGAGGAGCCATGGCGCGGCGCCGGCATCGGACGAAACACGGGCGGACGCGATCCGCCACGGCCTTTGCGACGGCCTTGTCGGTGTGCGCTGGCGTCTTCGGTTTTCTGAACGGCGAGGCCCTGGGGGTCGCGCCGGTGGCAGGCGCGGTCGGCGCGGCGATACTTGCATTCGTCGCCGTGAAGCTTGTGGTGGCAGTGCTGCGGCGGGCGCTGTTTTTGCTGATCCTGTTGGGCGCCGTGCTCGGCGCGGTCGTTCTCTACGGGGAGCGGCTACTGGGCGCGATCGGCCTGGGGCAGGGCGGCGCCGGCTGAGGTTCCCGTCCCCCTGAACGCCCGGAGCCCGCCTCAGCCCGCCACAGCAGCGACCTTGGCGCAGATCCCGTCGACCACCTGCTCGAGAAGGGCTGGATCCTCGCCCTCGCCCATCACGCGGATCACCGGCTCGGTCCCTGATTTTCGGATGACCAGGCGACCGGCCTGGCCGAGCGCGGCTTCCCCCTCGGCGATCGCTGCGCTGACTTGGGGATCTTCGAGCGGGCGTGCCACCGGGTCGAATCTGACATTCTTCAGCAGCTGCGGGCAGGGATCGAAAAGGTGGCAAACCTCGGAGGCTGGCCGGTCGGTCTCGATCAATGCTGCCAAAACTTGAAGCGCCGCAATCAGTCCATCGCCGGTCGTCACATGGTCGCCCAAGATGATATGGCCCGACTGTTCGCCCCCGAGATTGTAGCCCTCCGCCCGCATGGTCTCGACCACATATCTGTCGCCCACCCTGGTGCGCAGCAGCTCGATCGCATTGGCCCCGAGCACCCGTTCTAAGCCGAGATTCGACATCACCGTGGCGACGAGCGTGCGGTGCGCCAGTTTGCCTTGTGCCGCCATGCGCGTTGCGACCAGAGCCATCACCTGGTCGCCATCGATGACCCGGCCCTTCTCGTCGATCAGATGGACCCGGTCCGCATCCCCATCCAGCGCGATGCCCAGATCGGCGCCCGCTTCGATCACCGCCGCCTGCGCCGCAGCCGGATCGGTCGACCCGCAGTTGAGGTTGATGTTCTCGCCATTGGGCTGGGTGCCGATGCGGATTACCTCGGCGCCGAGCTCCCAAAGAACCTCCGGCGCGGTGCGGTAGGCGGCGCCATTGGCGCAATCGACCACGATCTTGAACTGAGACAGGGTGCGTCCGCGCGGGAAGGTGGCCTTGCAAACTTCGATGTAGCGCCCGCGGCCGTCGTCGATCCGGGTGGCGCGCCCGATCTGGGCCGGTGGTACGAGGTGGGTACCGTTCTCCATGAGCACCTCGATCTCGGCTTCGACCTGGTCCGAAAGCTTGTAGCCGTCCGGCCCGAAGAGCTTGATCCCGTTATCCTCGAAGGGGTTGTGCGAGGCCGAGATCATCACGCCGGCATCGGCGCGCAGGGATCGGGTGAGGATGCCGACGGCGGGGGTGGGGATCGGACCGGTTTGCAGGACATCGACGCCCACGGAGGTGAAGCCCGCGGTCAGCGCAGTTTCGAGCATGTAACCTGAGCGGCGGGTGTCCTTGCCGATGACGACCGAGTGACGGTGCGCGCCGCGGGTGAAGTAGCGCCCCGCCGCAAGGCCGAGCCGCATGGCGATCTCGGCCGTCATCGGGTAGCTGTTGGCGCGACCGCGGATGCCGTCGGTTCCAAAGAGTTTTCTGCTCATCGCATCGCCTTTCGGGCTGTCGCCTCGGGTTCCTCGCCGGTGCCGTGCGGCGCTTGAAGCGCCGAGAACACGCGCACCGCCTCGACGGTCTCGCGCACATCATGGACGCGCAAGATTTGCGCCCCCTGGGCCAGGCCATGGAGCCCCGCGGCGATCGATCCCGCCACCCGCTCCGCCGCGACGGCGACGCCGGACAGGGTGCCGATAAAGCGCTTGCGCGAGACCCCAACAAGCACCGGGCACCCCAGCCCCTGAAACAGCGCCAGCCCCCGTAAGAGTGCCAGGTTATGCGCCAGTGTCTTGCCGAAGCCGATCCCGGGGTCGACTAGAATGCGCCGACGATCCACCCCAGCCGCCTCTGCCGCCGAGATCCTGTGTGCCAGAAAGTCGTAAACGTCGAGTAGCACGTCGTCATAGCGCGGCGCGTCCTGCATGGTTTTCGGGTCGCCTTGGGCGTGCATCAAGCAGACCGCCGGCGCTCGAGCGGCGACGGCCGCGCTCCCCGGGTCGTGGGTCAGCGCCGAGACGTCGTTGAAAATCCGCGCCCCGGCGCCCAGCGCTGCGCAGGCGATTGCGGCTTTGCGGGTGTCGACCGAGATCGGCACCGGGCAGCCCGCAGCGACGAGGCCCTCGACGACGGGGATCACCCGGGCGCGCTCCTCCGGCTCCGGGACCGGTTCGGCGCCAGGGCGGGTCGATTCGCCCCCGATATCGAGCAGGTCCGCCCCCGCCTCCACGAGCTCCAGCGCATGGGCGACTGCCGCTGCGACGCTCGCCAGCTGCCCGCCATCGGAGAAGCTGTCGGGCGTGACATTGACGACACCCATGACCAGGGGCCGGTCGAAGGCCAGCCCGGCGACAGGCAAACGCGGCGAGGTCAGACGGTCGAGGCGGGCCTGCCCGTCCGCGAGCAGATCAGGAATGGCGGCAGCGGGCAGGACCTCGGGCGGGTGGCCGCGGCGGCGAAGCTCGATCTCGGCGAACTTCGCCGGGCCGCCAGAAAGCGGCAGGCCGCGCGGATGGTCTCCTGCGCAGAGAAGCGGGCGAAGATATACGGCTTCCGAGGTCACGGCGGCGTGATAGCTCGGGCGAGGATACGCCGCAACGGTCATATTAAACACCTAAATTATGTGAGATATATAATTTCCAAATTTTCTTGACATAAAAGTTGATACCCCGAAGATGCACGCATATATCTTTGTGAGGCGCCGAAGCCTCGGGGAATCGATCGGCGCTCATCCAGGAGCGCGCCCGCTGGATCGTGCGCCAAGGCTGCGGCCAGCACCGGCCCGAAGATGGGAGACCTACGATGCCGAGATCCTTTCAACTCCAGGTTCTGACTGCGAATGATCTCGTGGAGGGCGACAGCGTCTTTCTCACGACATCCGGTTGGGGGCGGGACATCACCGAAGCTCGGGTCGCGCAAAGTCGTGAGGAGGCCGACCTCCTCGCCGAGGGGGGCAAGCTCGAAGAGGCTGAGAACCGCGTCGTCGGCTCTTATCTCGTGGCGGTTACGCTGGAGGCGGGGGTGCCCGTTCCTGTGAGCCGGCGCGAACGGATCAGGGCTGCAGGCGTGCCGACTTTCCCCTATGCTCCAGCGCGTGAGGTCGATGGCGTTTCCCAGGCTGCCTGAGCGTAACCATCCGCTCGAAATCTGATTGAAATTTGCAAACCAGGGGCGCGCCATGTACCGCTACGACGAGTTCGACGCGCAGTTCGTCGCCGAGCGCAGCGCTCAGTTCCGAACCCAGGTGGCGCGGCGCCTCTCCGGCGAGCTGACCGAGGCCGAGTTCAAGCCGCTGCGGCTGATGAACGGGCTCTATCTTCAGCTCCACGCCTATATGCTCCGGATCGCGATCCCCTATGGCACGCTGGCGAGCCGGCAAATGCGGATGCTCGCCCATATCGCCGAGCGGTGGGACCGCGGCTACGGGCACTTTACCACCCGTCAGAACATCCAATTCAACTGGCCCAAGCTCAAGGATATCCCCGACATTCTCGACGCACTCGCCACCGTTGAGATGCATGCGATCCAGACATCGGGCAATTGCATCCGCAACGTGACGTCGGACCCGTATGCGGGTATTGCACCCGGTGAGGTTGAGGACCCGCGGATCACCGGCGAGGTGGTTCGTCAGTGGTCGTCCCTCCACCCGGAATTCACCTTTCTCGGCCGGAAGTTCAAAATCGCCGTGACCGGCTGCTCCGAGGACCGGGCTGCAATTCTGCTCCACGATATCGGGTTGCGGGTTGTGCGCACCGAGTCCGGGGAGGTCGGATATCAGGTCTTCGTCGGCGGCGGCCAAGGGCGTTCGCCCTTTGTCGCCAAGGAACTCCGCGCGTTTTTGCCGAAAGCCGATCTGCTCCCTTATCTCGAGGCGGCGCTGCGCGTCTACAATCTCCACGGTCGGCGGGACAACAAGTTCAAGGCACGGATCAAGATCCTGGTCCATGAGCTCGGCATCGCGGAATATGCGCGCCAGGTCGAAGCCGAGTTCGCCCGGCTGGATCGCGCCGAGATCGCAGCCCCTGAGGCGGAGATTGCCCGCATCGCCGCCTATTTCGCCATGCCGGAGCTGCCGGACCGCACCGCCGATGCCGCCGAGGCCGAGCGCATGGCCGGGGCCGACCCGGCCTTCGCCGCCTGGCTTTCGCAAAACACCGCGCCCCACCGCGTCCCCGGCTACCGGGCCGTGACGATCTCGCTCAAGCCCATCGGCGGCGCGCCGGGGGATGCCACCGCCGAGCAGATGCGCCTGATGGCCGATGTCGCCGAGCGCTACTCACAGGACGAGATGCGGGTCACCCACGAGCAGAACGTGGTGCTCCCGCATGTCGCTGAAGGGGATCTTTTCCGGGTCTGGACGGCGCTCGCCGGGCAAGGGTTGGACACCGCCAACAAGGGCCTCGTGACCGACATGATCGCCTGCCCGGGGCTCGACTATTGCGCGCTCGCCACCGCGCGGTCGATCCCCGTTGCCCAGGACATCGCCCGGCGCTTCGCTGACCCCGACCGCCAGCGCGAAATCGGGCCGCTGTCCATCAAGATCTCCGGCTGCATCAATGCCTGCGGGCACCACCATGTCGGCCATATCGGGATCCTCGGCCTCGATAAGGCGGGCGTGGAGAGCTACCAGATCACGCTTGGCGGCGACGCCACCGAGACGGCGGCGCTCGGTGAGCGCACGGGGCCGGGTTTCGGCTATGACGAGGTGCCGGCTGTGATCGAGACGATCCTCGACACCTATCTCTCTCTGCGGCACGAGGGGGAGACCTTCCTCCAGCTCTATCGCCGGGTCGGCATGGCCCCGTTCAAGGAGGCGCTCTATGCCGGTGATTGACCGCGGCGGTGAGATCGATGATCTGAGGTCTGCGGCCGATGGGGCGCTGCCTCCGGCGGGTCGTGTGCTCGTGCCTCTGGAGCGGCTTGAGGAGGCCGTGGCCAGTCCCCTCGAAATCGGCGTTCACATCCCCAACGATACCGACCCGGACAGCCTCGTCCCCCATTTCGGGCGGCTGGCGATGATCTCGGTCGATTTCCCGTCCTTCGCCGATGGCCGTGGCTTCTCCATCGGTCGCTGCCTGCGCCACCGCAGCTTTGTCGGGCGCTTGAGGGCAACGGGGCCCGTGATTGCCGATCAGTTCGCCTATCTTATCGACTGCGGGTTCGACGAAGTGGCGATCCCGCAGGCGCTCGCGGCGCGGCAGCCGGTTGAGCGTTGGATGGCCGAACTCGGAACGATCACCCTCGGCTACCAGCGTGGCGTGCCTGGCCGCGGCTCTATCCTCGACCGCCGGCGTGCGGGCGCATCACCTGCCTGAGCCGCGCGGTGCGCGCCCAGCCGCGCCCCTCCCCATGTGCCGGACTGCAGCGATCTCGCGGGCTTGGGCCCAACGGGATCGAATGCCGATATCTGGTTCAAAAAACTTACAGATGAAATCGATACAATTTGAGTGAAATCAGGTGTAAAAACCTGTGTTCGGCACATAATTCGCCTTTTGAATTGCAGTATCGAGGAAATATATGATCGGATCAGCGCCGACGGACTCGGCAACAAATTTTCGATGAGAGAAGGGAGACGGCAGATGCAAACTGCCCGTTCGGAGATCGGTCAAAGCGCCATGCGCCAACTGGCGCGGCCCCGCAAGCGCATTCCCACGGCCCTCCCGATCCTCGCGGCCGCCGCCGCGGTCGCCGGGGTTGCTGAGGCGGTCTCCGAAGATGCGCCCGCGACGTCGGCCGAGGCCGCCGCAGTGCTCTGGCCGATGCTGGCGCTCTTTGCCGCAGGCGCAGCGGTGACCATGCGCTTCGCCCGCCTGCCCGCGGCCGCCCTGCTGATCGCGATCGCCCTGTCCCAAGGGACGGCGCTCATGACCCCAGCCGGGGCCCAAGCAAGCGCGACCGTGCAGCCGGCCACCGCGCAGGGGATGGCAACCGACGACTGACCGCAATCCGGGGCGGCAAGGGCACTGCTCGACCGCCGCCCCGACCGCCGCCCCGCTTGACGTCAGTCTTCGGCCTCGCCGGCCTGCTCGGCAATCCAGGCGACCGAGACGACCCGCTCGCCCTCGCTGGTGTTGAACACCCGAACGCCGCCTGCGGCGCGAGAGCGGAACGAGATGCCGGAGACCGGGCAGCGGATCGACTGCCCGGCATTCGTCACCAGCATGATCTGGTCGTCGAGATCCACGGGGAACGAGGCGACCACCCGCCCGCCGCGCAACCCCTTGTCGATCGCCTGGACGCCCTGGCCACCGCGTCCGCGCACCGGGTAGTCGTGGGAAGAGGACAGCTTGCCCAAACCCCGCTCCGTGACGGTAACGATAAGTTCCTCGGCTGCCGACATCGCGGCATAGCGCTCCGGCGGCAGAGCGATTTCGGCCACCGGCTCGTCTCGATCTTCTCCGGGCTCATCCCCTGGCATCTCTTCGGTCTCGCCAGCGACGGCCCGTCGAGCCCGCAGATAGGCGGCGCGCTCTTCGGTCGTGGCGTCGAAATGGCGGAGGATCGACATCGCGACCACCTCGTCCTCGGCGGTCAGCCTGATCCCGCGCACGCCGGTTGAATCGCGGCCCTTGAAGACGCGGACCTCGGTCGTCGGGAAGCGGATCGCGCGGCCGAGGGCCGTGGTCAGCATTACATCATCGGTCTCAGCCGCGATCCGCGCGCCGACGAGGCGCACGCCCTCCGGCAGCTTCATTGCGATCTTGCCGTTGGTCTTGACATTGGTGAAGTCGGAGAGCGCGTTGCGGCGGACATCGCCTTCGGATGTCGCGAAGACGATCTGCAGGCGCTCCCACTCGTCCTCCGGCGCGTCGACGGGCATGATCGCAGCGACCCCCGCCGCCGCGGAGATCCCGCCGAGCACATGTTTGAGAAACCGCCCGCGGGCGTTTCGCCCCCCGAGCGGCAACCGCCAGCACTTGATCTTGAAGACCATCCCGTCGGTGGTGAAGACCAGGAGCGGGGTGTGGGTGTTGGCGACGAAAAGGCGGATGACGAAATCCTCATCCTTCATCGCCATGCCGGCCAGGCCCTTGCCGCCGCGCTTCTGCTCGCGGAATTCGGTGAGCGGGGTGCGTTTGACATAGCCGCCATGGGTAACGGTGACGACCATGTCTTCGCGCTCGATCAGGTCCTCGTCCTCGAGCTCGCCCTCTTGTTCGACGATCTCGGTGCGTCTGGGGACAGCAAAGGCCACGCGGATCTCGGTGAGTTCGGTGCGGATGATGTCGAGGATGCGCGGCCGGGAAGCCAGGATCTCGAGATAGTCGCGGATCTTGGCGGCGAGGGCTTCGAGCTCCTCGGCCACTTCGCCGACGCCCAGCGCCGTCAGCCGCTGTAGCCGCAGATCGAGGATCGCCCGGGCCTGGGTCTCGGAGAGCGTGTATGTTCCGTCGTCGTCGATCTTGTGCGTAGGGTCGTCGATCAGGCGGATGTACTCGGCGATCTCTTCCGCCGGCCAGCGCCGGGACATCAGGCGCTGCCGCGCCTCAGCGGGGTCGGCCGAGGCGCGGATCGTGGCGACCACCTCGTCGACATTGGCGACCGCGACCGCGAGGCCGCATAGGATGTGGGCACGCTCCCGCGCCTTTCGCAAGAGATAGGCCGTGCGGCGCGCCACCACCTCTTCGCGGAAAGCGATGAATTCGCGCAGGACCGTCAGCAGGTCGAGCTGCTCTGGGCGGCCGTGATTGAGCGCCAGAATGTTGGAGCCGAAGGTCGTCTGCATCGGCGTGAAGCGGAAGAGCTGGTTGAGCACCACTTCGGGCGTCGCATCCCGCTTGAGCTCCACGACCACGCGCACCCCAAAGCGGTCGCTCTCGTCTTGGACATGGGCGATGCCCTCGATCCGCTTATCCTTCGCGGCCTCGGCAATGCGCTCGACCATGGTCGATTTGTTGACCTGGTAGGGGATCTCGTCGACGATCACGGCGAAGCGGTCTTTCCGCAGTTCCTCGATATGAGTACGGGACCGCACGATGAGCGACCCGCGCCCGGTGGCGAAGGCCTTTCGGATCCCGGCCTGGCCGAGGATCAGCGCGCCTGTGGGAAAATCCGGCCCGGGGATGATCTCCATGATTTCGGAAAGGGTCATGTCCGGCCGATCGATCAGGGCGAGCGTCGCGTCGATCACCTCGCCGAGATTGTGAGGCGGGATGTTGGTCGCCATGCCGACGGCGATGCCCTGGCCGCCATTGACCAGGAGATTGGGAAAGGTTGCGGGAAGGACGGTCGGCTCCTGCCGGTCGCCCGCATAGTTGTCCATGAACTCGACGGTTTCTTTATCGAGGTCTTGGGTCACCGTCTCGGCGAGTTTTTGCAACCGCGCCTCGGTGTAGCGCATGGCCGCGGGCGGGTCCCCGTCCATCGAGCCGAAATTTCCTTGGCCCTCGATCAGGAGCGCCGACATCGAGAACGGCTGAGCCATCCGCACGAGCGCCTCGTAGATCGCCCCATCCCCATGGGGGTGGTAGCGCCCCATCACCGCTCCCACTGTGTCGGCGCATTTTTTGAACGCCTTATCGTGGGTCTGGCCGTTCTCATGCATCGTGTAGAGGATGCGCCGGTGCACCGGCTTCAGGCCGTCGCGCAAATCCGGGATCGCGCGCGCAACGATCACGCTCATCGCGTATTGAAGATAGCTGTCGCGCATTTCGTCCTCGACCGCGATCGAGGGGCCGTCATGGGGGTTGGGCTCGGACGGGGGCGGGACTGCGCCGCCGCCTGTGTCGCTCGTTTTCTCGTCGTCGCTCACTGGATGATCCCGTTGGGGGTTAGGAGGTGCAGGGTTCGTGGTTGCCGGAGCCTATCAGGTGGCGCCGCGGCCCGGCATTGAGCCGGGCTCTGACGGCGGGGCGCATGAGATCGGTCAAAAGGGGATGTCGTCGTCCACGCCGCCGCCGGGCCCCGACGGAGCGCCGCCCCGTCCGCCGCCATAGCCCCCCGATCCGGAACGTCCGCCGGACCCGCCACCGAAGCCGCCCTCGTCCGAGCCGCCGGCGAAAGAGCCGCCGCCGCCCTGGGGCCCGTCGCGCCCGTCGAGGAAGGTCATCTCGCCGCGAAACTGGCGCAGCGTGACCTCGGTCGTGTAGCGGTCCTGGCCGTTCTGGTCCTGCCACTTCCGCGTTTCGAGCTGGCCCTCGATATAGACCTTCGACCCCTTCCGCAGAAAGCGTTCGGCCAGGCCGACGAGGTTCTCGTTGTAGATGGCCACGTTGTGCCACTCCGTGCGCTCGCGGTTCTCGCCGCTTTGGCGGTCGCGCCAGCGCTCCGACGTCGCGATGCGCAGATTGCAGACCTTCCCGCCGTTCTGGAAACTGCGGATCTCGGGGTCGCGCCCGAGATTTCCGATCAGGATCACCTTGTTGACGCTGCCCGACATTCTCGACCACTCCTCCGCTCTATGCCGCACGGAGAGTCTATCCGGGCTCACCCGCCGAGGCTAGGGGAGCGCGGAACGACCGGCCTTCGGGGCTCAGCGGGAACTGCCCAAAAGGTCGGCTTCCAGAAGCTCGACGACAACACGGCTCGCAGGATCGATCAGCACCACGTCACGGCCCACGCGGGCATAGATCTCGCCCGGCGGGGGTTCTGGCAGGCCATAGGTGCGCCAATCGAGGGTGACATGGGGCAAGTCGGCGGGCAGGGGGCGACCGACGGTGATGGTATCAGCCGCCGTGCCGCGGCCCCGGACCGAGATCCGGCCCCCGGGCACTGCGAGCACCGGCGCAGCGGCGGCTTCTGCGTCGTCTGCGGGGGGGGCGGGGTCTGGCCGCGCTTGCCGTTCCGGCGCGGAGCCAGGGCGCAACTGCACGCCGTCTGCCTGTTCCTCGACGATAAGAATGCGCGGCGGCTCCAGCCGCGGGCCCACGAGCCGGGCGCCTTTTCTGACATTTCCGATCGATGCGCCAGACATCTTGTTTCGCGGGTCGCCGGGTTTGCCGGCGCTCGGCCGCGTCACCGCTTGCGCGACCCGTTGCGGGCGGCGCTCAATGCGGGCGGGGCGTTCCTCGATCTCAGACAGGCGCTCGGCACGGGATATGCCCCTTGGCACCGTCGCAAGCTTGGGGTTCAGGGTTGCCGTCGTGCCGGGCCTGACACTGCCCGACCGCAGCCGCTCGACGGCCTGCGAATTTGCGCCCGATGCGAGCAGCGCCACGCAGAACGCTGCGACGATCCCGATTGCCTCGCCTAGTCGAACGCGCATGGCAGCCTCCTGTGCCGAGGCTACGACGAGCGGGGGTGCAATGCCAGCCTGATCGGGCCGGATCAGGAGCCTTTCGCGCAAGCTCCGCCGGTCGGCGAACCGGCGCCCGATCCCCCCGCCGCTGGACAGGTAGCGGTGCGGGGGCTAGCTGCGACATTAAGGGCAGTGGGCGCGCCCCCGTCACCGGTTGTGACCAGGCAGACCCCGTGCCCGAGGAGGCCGCCATGCCGATCGACCCACCCGCCGTCGTCCGCGATCCCGACCTCGCCGCCCGTCTTGACGCCGCTTTTGCGGCGCGCGGCCCCGGCTACGTTCCGCGAACCCATCTCTTCGCGGCCAATGGCGGACCGCGCTACGTCAACCGCCTGATCCTCGAAGCCTCGCCCTATCTCGTTCAGCACGCGCACAACCCGGTCGATTGGCGTCCTTGGGGCGAGGAAGCGCTCTCCGAAGCCAGGGTGCGCGATGTGCCGCTGTTCTTGTCTGCCGGTTATGCGACCTGCCACTGGTGCCACGTGATGGAGGAGGAGAGCTTCGACGACGAGGCCGTGGGCGAGGTGCTCAACCGGGACTTCGTCGCGATCAAGCTCGACCGTGAGGAACGCCCCGATCTGGACCAGATATTCATCACCGCGACCCAACTGCAAAATGGGCATGCCGGCTGGCCCAACTCGGTCTGGCTCCGGCCCGACGGGGTGCCGTTCCACACCGGGACATATTTCCCAAAGCCCGATTTCCTGCGCGTGTTGCAGGCTGTCCGCGAGGCCTGGGCGTCGAAGCGCGGGGAGATTGACCAAGTGGCAGAGAAGATTGCCGCCGCGGTCAAACGTCAGGGGAGGTTGATGGTGGGGCCCGCCGAGCCGCCCGGGCCGGACACCCACGCGGCGGCGGTCGCTCACCTCGCCGAAATCCACAACGAAACCCATGGCGGGTTCTCCGAAAGACAACAGTTCCCACAAGAGACTTATTTGCTCCACTTGATCGATCGATGGCGCCGCGATGGCGACGCGAAGGCCTGGGAGATCGCCGCCCGCACCCTCGATGCCATCGCGGCGGGGGGGATCCATGATCATGCGGGTGGCGGCTTCCACCGCTACACGGTCGATGTGACTTGGCGCACCCCACATTTCGAGAAAATGCTTTATAATCAAGGGCTATTGGCCCGGGCCTTCGTCGAGGGTTGGCAGGTTTCGGGCCGCCCAGGATGGCGTCGGGCGGCAGAGCGATGCTTTACCTATGTGTTGCGGGACATGACCGATGCCGAGGGGGCTTTCTTTGCCGCTGAGGACGCCGACAGCCTTGATGCAGAGGGACGCCGCGAGGAAGGTGCATTCTATGCTTGGCCGATGGCGGCCGTGCGCGCGGCGCTGGGGGGCGAGGCCGAGATGGCTATCGAGGCCCTCGGGCTCTCCGAACCGGCGACGATCGACGCCGGGCCTGTCGCCCATCTGCGCCCCGGTTCCGAGCAAGATTTCGACATGCTGGACCCGCTGTTGGAGCGCCTGCGACGGGCGCGGGACGCCCGGCCCCGACCGATCCGTGACGAAAAGGTCATTGCCGGGTGGAACGGGCTGATGATCCGCGCGCTTGCGGAGGGCGCGGTGGCTTTCGACCGGCCGGACCTTGCGGCCGCCGCAGCGCGGGCTGCCGAGACGCTGTGGACGCGGTTGTGGGAGCCCCGGGCGGGGCGGCTCGCCCGGCTCTGGGCCAGTGGCGCGGCGCGTCAGGATGGCCAACTGGAGGACTATGTGTGGCTCGGGCTCGCCTGTCTGGCCTTGTCCGAAGCGGCCGCTCTGGGGGTCGCGCCGGCCGGCGATTGGGCGGCGAAGGCCCGCGCGCTCGCCGCGGCGCTCGACCGGGATTTCTCCGACGCCGAGGGCCGGTTCAAGATGGCGGCAGCCGACGGTCCGATGGGGGCGATCTACGAGACGTCGGATGGGGCGACACCGGCGGGAGAAAGCGCGGCGCTGGAGTTCCTCGCTTGGACCGCAGCGGCAACGGGAGATGCGGCGGCCGGCATCCGTGCGGCCGAGCTGCGTGCGGCACTCTCTGGGCCGATGCGCGAGATCCCGCTGCTGCGGCTCGAGGCTCTCACCGCAGCCCGGCGGCTCGGCGAAGGGGCGTCCGGCCCGGTGCGCAGCTTGGCCGACGGCGTGCTCACCCTCCGGCTCGCACGAGACGCCAGCGGGTGGCGGCTCGACATCGTCTGCGCCCCTGGCTGGCACCTGAACGCCCCCGCAGCCGGGACGGCGGGGTTGGTGGGCGCAACGGTGACCGGGGCAGAGATTGCCTGGCCGGTGCCGAGGGAGAAGGCCGTCGGCGGCGCTTCTGAGACGATCCCGGTCTTCGAGGGGAGGTTGAGTGTTTGGTTGACAAAACACGCAGAAGTTGTAAATCTTCGTCTTCAGACGTGTTCGGAGACGGCCTGCGCGAGCCCGGTCGGTGTACGGTTCCGTCTCGCCAACCCAGAGGATGCCACATGACCGTCAAGTGTCTGAAACCCTTGGCCATCGCCGCCCTCCTCTTGGGCTGGAGCTTCGGCACGGTCGCCGTCGCGGCCCCCGCGGCCGACAGCAGCGTCGAGGTCGTGAGCCCGAGCGCCTTCCGCGCCTTCAGCGAGGGCCACACCCTCTATTTCAGCGCGGACGGCGGCTATTTCGGGGCGGAGTCGTACGGCGCCGACCGCCAGGCGGTCTGGCAATACGGTCTAGGCTCCTGCATCCGCGGAACCTGGCGGCCGCATGGTGCGCAAATTTGCTTTACCTACGAAGGTGGCACGGGTGAGCTGTGCTGGCGGGTATTCCGCGACGAGGCCGGTATGTTCGCGCGGCTCGTGAGCGTCGATGGCGGCGAGAGCGACGGGTTCGAGCTGCGGGTGATCCGCCGCGACCGGCGCCCGCTCAGCTGCGGCGGGCCGCTCGCGAAGGCCGCGCCGGGCAGCTGAGGGCAGGGCTCAGACGTGGCTCAAGGATCAAGCCCTTCAGTTATGACGATGGTTGCTTCGCTCACCGGTGTGCGGTGGGCCCGCGCCGCCTGATAGGTTTCCGATCGCCAGCATGCGAGCGCGGCGTCGTAGCTCGGAAACTCGATCAGCACATGGCGGGAGCGTCCTTGCGGGCCTTCCATCTCCTGCGAGGCGCCACCGCGGGCGATGAAACGGGCGCCGTGGGCCTCGAACGCCGCGCGCGCGCCGTCGATATAGCTTTGGTAGCGTGCGAGGTCCGCCACCTCGACATGGGCGATCCAGTATCCCTTGGGCATGGTCGATCTCCGTCTTGACTGCGTCGTCGACAAGACGCGAGGTCCGGGACCAAATCAAGCTTACTCGTCGAAGAGCGACGGTTGCGCGGCCGCCGGGTTGGCGGGGGGCTTCGCAGGGCTGGCCCGGCGCCGACGGTCGCCGCCGCCGGCCACGGCCTCCACGCGCCCATCGGCGAACTCGATCTCCAAGACGGCCGGGGCAGAGACCTTGGCCGCCCGCGTGACCACAGCCCCGGTATCATCGCGCACCACCGCATAGCCGCGCGCCAGCGTGCGCGTGTAGCCGAGCCCCTCCAGCAGACGGGAGAGTGCGGCCAGCCGGTCCTGAGCCGCCCCGAGGGCCCGCACGGCAGCCGGGCGCAGCCGCTGTGCTGTCGCCGCGGCGCGCTCAGCGCTGCGTTCGAGCGGCAGCGCCACGAGCCGCGGTGACAGTCGGCCTGCAACCCGAGCGAGCCCGGTCCGCCGCTCGGCCAGCCCTGCGCGCAACGCGCGCGGCAGCCCGCCTGCGGCGGTGTCCAGCCGGTGCCGTGCTTCGGCGATGCGGGTCTCGGGGCGGGGAAGTCGGGCGGCGAGGACGGCGAGCCGTTGCCGCCCTGTTGCGGTCAGCGCCTCGGGCCGAGGCAGCCGGGCGAGCGCGGTATCGAGCCGCTGGCGGGCCAATTCGAGCGGAGCCTCGGCGCGGGGCAGGGCGCGGGCAAGGGCCCGGAGGCTATCGCCGGCGCGCTCCAGACGGCGCGACATCCCCCGCACACGCCTGCCGTCGAGCTCCGCCAGCGCAGCGGTAAGATCCGCCCGGACGGGTACGGCGATCTCGGCTGCAGCGGTTGGCGTCGGCGCGCGGCGATCGGCGGCAAAGTCGATCAACGTGGTGTCGGTCTCATGCCCGACGGCGGAGATCAACGGGATCGTCGAGGCCGCCGCCGCGCGCACCACCGCCTCTTCGTTAAAGCCCCAGAGATCCTCCACCGAGCCCCCGCCTCGGGCAACGATCACCAGCTCGGGCCGCGGCACCGGGCCGTCGTCGGGCAGCGCCGAGAAACCTCGGATCGCCGCGGCGACTTCTCCGGCGCAGGCCTGCCCCTGCACCGCCACCGGCCAGAGCAGGACATGGACCGGGAAACGCTCGGCAAGCCTGTGGAGGATGTCCCGGATCACCGCACCGGAGGGTGAGGTCACAACGCCGATCACCCGTGGCATGCGCGGCAAGGGGCGCTTGCGCTCCTGGGCGAAGAGCCCCTCTGCCGCGAGCGCCTTCTTCAGCCGCTCGAGCTTGGCCAGGAGCGCGCCTTCGCCCGCAACCTCCAACCGCTCGATCACGATCTGATATTTCGACTGCCCCGGAAAGGTGGTGAGCCGCCCCGTTGCGATCACCTCGAGGCCCTCCTCCGGCGCCACGGACAGCGTCGCCGCCTGCCCCTTCCAGACAACGCCCGAGAGCACGCTGCGCTCGTCCTTGAGGTCGAGATAAACATGGCCCGAGCGCGGCCGCGACACCCGCCCGATCTCGCCGCGCACCCGGACATGGCCGAAGGCGCCCTCGATGCTGCGCTTAACTGCTCCGGAGAGCTCGCTTACGGTGAATTCGGGGGTGTTGGGCCCGCCGGCCCCTGTGTTGACGCCCTCCGGGCCGTCGTCGATAAGGCTATCCGTCATGCCGCCTCCCGGTCAGGCCGGCAGACTAGGCGGCGCTGGGCGCCAAGGAAAGGGCGGGCGCATGCGGGTTCTCATCCTCGGTGGCGGTGGACGCGAGCACGCGCTAGCTTGGGCCTGCGCCGAGAGCGGCATGGTGCGCGCGCTTTTCGCGGCCCCCGGAAATGCCGGCATCGCTCAGCTCGCCACCTGCTTGTCGTTGCCGATAGAGGACGGGGCAGCGGTCGCGGCCTGGGTGCTGGAGAACCGGATCGATCTGGTGCTGGTTGGCCCTGAGGGCCCACTGGTTGCGGGTGTGGCCGATGCGCTCCGGGCGGCCGGGGTGCCGGTCCTCGGCCCGGACCGATCGGCCGCGCGGCTGGAGGCGTCGAAGGCGTTCACGCACGAGATCGCCGACGCCTGCGGGGCGCCGATGGCGGCCCACGCGGTGTTTCACACGGCCGATGCTGCGGTGGCTCATAGCCGCGGGCTGTCGGCACCGCCTGTGGTCAAATACGACGGCCTGGCAGGCGGCAAGGGGGTGGTTGTCGCGGAAACCCACGAAGAAGCCGAGGCCGCAGCGGTTCGCTTTCTGGCCGAGCCGGGCGCCAGCGTCGTGCTGGAAGAGCGGTTGATCGGCGAGGAGGCGTCGCTCTTTGTCCTTTGCGACGGGGAGACGGTTGTTCCCCTCGGTTCGGCGCAGGACCATAAGCGGTTGGGCGAGGGCGATACGGGTCCAAACACGGGAGGGATGGGCGCCTATTCCCCCGCCCCCGTCCTCGGTGCCGAACTGGAGCGCCGGGCGCTGGACGAGATCGTGCGCCCGGTGCTTGCGGAGATGGCCGCGCGCGGGGCGGCCTATCGCGGGGTGCTTTATGCCGGGCTGATGATCACCGAGACGGGCCCCAAACTCATCGAGATCAACGTCCGTTTCGGCGATCCGGAGGCGCAAGTGCTGCTGCTGCGGCTCGGGGGCGACGCGCTGCGATTGATGGCAGCGGCGGCCGAGGGGCGCCTTGCGGGGGAAGCCCCGCCGGTCTGGCGCGATGTGGCGGCGATGACGGTGGTGATGGCAACCCGCGGCTACCCCGGCGTGTACGATAAAGGTAGCGAGATCCGCGGGCTCGCCGCCGCCGAGGCGATCGAGGGGGTCACGGTGTTTCATGCCGGGACCCGCGCGGGCTCAGACGGTCGCGTGGTGGCCTATGGTGGCCGGGTGCTCGGGGTCTCGGCCGTGGCGCCGGAATTGGGAACGGCGCGGGATCTCGCCTACCGGGCAGTGGCCGAGATCGACTGGCCCGAGGGCGTCCATCGACGCGATATCGGCTGGCGGGCGCTGCGGCGCTGATCGCTGCGTCGGTGCCGCGGTCCATGGCTCCACGGCTATGCCGGGCCCGGTCATCGCCCCCGGCCGGGGTATCGACCACCGTTAACGAGCGTCATCGACCCGCGCGCCAGGACTTGCGCCTTAGGACGCGAGGCTCCAGGGTTGACGAGGGAGGGATGCTCACCGGCCCCGGCGAGCCAGCGCAAGGCAGAGGTTCAGCGCAAATGTCGATCCTCAGGCCCACCGACATTGTTGGAGACGTCGTCTGGCTGGGGCTCGTGCCCGAGGACGGCGACGGCATCGGCTCGGTCGCCGCCCGCGAGATCGCGCTCGACTGGGGCGGGCCGGTTGGCGATGTGCATCACGGGCTGACCCGAGCGGCCTGCGTGCGGGTCAAACGCCAGTATGTCCGCGGCACCGAGATCCGCAATGTCCGCCAGCTCTCGGTGGTGTCTCAAGAGGAACTCGCCGAGATCGCCACCCGCCTCGGCCTGCCGAGGCTCGCGCCGGAATGGCTCGGGGCGACGCTGATGCTGGCGGGCGTGCCGGATCTGACCTGTCTGCCGCCGGCGAGCCGATTAATCGCCGAGGCGGCCTCCGCTGGGCCGGCCCTGGTCACCGACACCGAGAACGCCCCTTGCAAGTTGCCCGCCGCGGAGATCGAGCGGGCCCATCCCGGCCATGGCGCCCAGTTCCCGAAGCTCGCACGGCGCAAGCGGGGGGTGACCGCCTGGGTCGAACGGCCGGGGCGGCTCGCGATCGGCGACCGGCTGAGGCTGCATGTGCCGGAGCGCCTCGCTTACGACCACGCTTAAGAGCAGCGCCCGCCCATTCCCCGGATGCTTGATCGCCGGGCCTTCACCGGTCATCTGGGAGCGCGCCAACAAAGGAGCCCGCAGATGCCCCGACCACCCCTTCTCGCCCCGATCCTGGTTGTTGCCCTTGCTACGGCTGCGGGCTCGGTGACCCCTGTCGCCGCAAGAGACGGCTATTATTATCCGCCCGTGGGCTCGGACGAGGCGTTCGCCCGCACACTTGGTGGTAGCGAAAACCGGGTGGGTCGGGGCACGCGGGTCGGCTTCGTCACGCAGATCACCAAATCGCAATTGGAGGCTCCCGAAGCGCCACGCTTCGCCATCTTTGCCAAAGGCGCGGAAGCCGAGCACATGATCATCGTGGCTCTCGACGACGACGTGTTTCGCACGCTCTTCCGCGCCCGCGCCGTGCTTGCCCAGCTCTCATCGCAGGCGCGGGTCACCGATTTTTTCGTCAATAATGGGATCGAGACGACGGCGACCTGGTTTGATCTCGCGAAGATACTCGGCTTCGAGGATATCGTAATTTCCGACGGTTTGTCCTGGTCGCACCGCGTAAATCTTCGGCCCTGAACGCGGGTCCGCTTGCCCCTGCGCTTGCTGCGCCTATCTGCGCCTCCCGGGAGGACCGCATGGGCGAACTGACACCGGCTGGCCAAAACGAGCTTTACGCCTGTCTGAAGGCGCAGGGCATCGCCTATCGGCACCATGGTCATCCGCCGCTGTTCACAGTGGAGGACAGTCGGGCGCTGCGCGGCGACCTTCCGGGGGCGCATATCAAGAACATGTTACTCAAGGAAAAAAAAGGGCGGGCTCTGGCTGGTCTCTTGTCTGGAGGATCGGCAGGTCAGGATCCGGGATCTGGAGAAGGAGATCGGCGCGAAGGGCTGCTCTTTCGGCAAGCCCGAGCTGCTGTGGGAGGCGCTCGGCGTGCGGCCGGGCGCGGTAACCCCGTTCGCGGCGATGAACGACCGGGCCGGTGCCGTGCGGGTCGTGCTGGATTCGGGGCTGCGCCGGTTCGAGACGCTGAACGCGCACCCCATGCACAATGCTGCGACCACGGAGATTGCAGTGGCGGACCTTTTTCGGCTGCTCGCGGCCTGGGATCATGCGCCTGTCGAAGTCGATTTCGATGCGCTCGAGGCGCTGGCCGGCGGGCGCGCGGAGACTGCCCGATGATCGGCCAAGGGGCGATTGCGGGGGCTGTGCGGGGCCTCTATTTGAGGTGGACCCGGCAGCAAAAAATAAGGATGGGACGATGATCGACTTGGGCACGGCCCCCGCACAGGGGACGATCAAAGACGCCACCGACCAGAGCTTCATGGCGGATGTGATCGACGCCTCGCGCGACGTTCCGGTGATCGTCGATTTCTGGGCGCCCTGGTGCGGCCCGTGCAAAAGCTTGGGCCCGATGCTCGAGGAGGCGGTTAAAGGTGCCCGCGGCGCCGTGAAGATGGTGAAGGTCAATGTCGATCAGAACCAACTGGTCGCGGGCCAACTGCGAGTGCAGTCGATCCCGGCCGTCTACGCCTTTTTCCAAGGCCAACCGGTCGACGGCTTTATGGGCGCTGTGCCGGCCTCTGAGATCAAGGCCTTCGTGCAGCGGCTTGTCGATCTTGCAGGTGGCGGCGGGCTCGACCAGGCTCTCGATGCAGCCGATGCGATGCTGGAAGCGGGCCAGTTGGGCGATGCCGAGCAGACCTACGCGGCCATCGCCCAGGAGGCGCCAGAGACCGCGCGCGCGCATGCCGGCCTGATCCGCACGGCGCTCGCCGCCGGCGACACCGAGCGGGCCCGCGCCGCGCTCGATCGGGTTCCACCTAAAGTCGCGGAGGCTGGGGAGGTTGCCGCCGCCCGGTCCGCCCTGGAGCTTGCCGAGCAAGCTGCGGGGGCTTCCGGCGAGATCGACGCCTTCCGCGCCCGCCTCGAGGCCGATCCCGACGACCACGCCGCGCGCTACGATTTGGCGCTGGCGCTGACGGCCGCGGGCGAGACCGCCGGCGCGGTGGACGAATTGCTGGAGCTGTTCCGCCGCGACCGGGAGTGGAACGAGGCGGCTGCCAAGACCCAACTGATGAAACTCTTCGACACGCTCGGCCCGAAGGATCCGCTCGCCCAGAGCGGACGGCGCCGGCTGTCATCCATGATCTTCGCTTGATCGGACTAGAAAGGACCCGCATGACACGGCGCTTCGCCCCAGCTGACCTGCCCGATGTCTTGCCGGTCTTTCCGTTGCCAGGCGCGCTTCTGTTGCCCAGGGCGCGGCTGCCGCTGAACATCTTCGAGCCGCGCTATCTGGCAATGCTCGACGATGCGCTGAAGACAGAGCATCGGCTGATCGGCATGATCCAGCCACTCGCGGGCGACGCGCGGCCATCTAAATTGCACAAGATCGGGTGCGCAGGACGGGTGACGTCTTTCTCGGAGACCGAGGATGGGCGCTATCTGATCGCGCTGTCTGGCACATCCCGCTTCCGGATCGAAGAGGAGCTCGACGGCTTTACGCCCTATCGCAGGGTTACCCCGTCCTGGGACGATTTCCATGCAGATCTCGAGGGTCCGGAACGCGATGCTGGTTTCGACCGCTCCAGTTTCCTCGCGTTGCTCAAGCAGTATTTCGAGGCGGCCAACCTGTCGTCTGACTGGGCGAGCTTGCAGGACGCGCCGGCGGAAATGTTGATCAATTCGCTCTCGATCATGTGCCCGTTTTCGGTCGAAGAAAAGCAGGCGCTGCTCGAGACCCCGCGGCTCGGCGATCGGCGGGATACGCTCTGCGCGCTTTTGCGTTTCGCTATTGCGTCGGGCGGTGACGACCGCTCGCAGATGCAGTGAGCCTGTGATGGTCGCGGCCGGCTCGTCGGATGGGCAGTGGTCGACGGCGGACGACCCTTGTCCCCAGAGCTCCGATACCGCGGCCCCCGCTGGCAGCTCCGAGGCGGCGGGCGCGGCCATCGACGGGGAGGCGCGCCCGGTCGAGACGGCGGCACCCAAGATGCTGGAAGCGCTGGTTTGTCCGGCGAGCGGCGGACGGCTCGACTACGACCGCGCGGCGGGTGAGCTGGTGAGCCGATCGGCGGGGCTCGCCTACCCCATCCGCTCCGGCATCCCGATCATGCTGATCGATGAGGCGCGCCGCCTCGACGGCTAAGCCCCCTGCGCCACAGCCGGCAAGCCAGCCGCCGGACCCGATGGCCCCAAGGTCGCAAGATCCTGCTGAGAGCGGGCAGACCTCATTCGGCGTGGGCGAAGGCCTCGGTTGCGCGGAGGAGTTCCGCCGAGATCCCGGGTTCCGAGAGCGCGTGGCCCGCATCCGCCACCAAGCGCAGGTCTGCGGCAGGCCAGGCCTCGGCAACGCGCATGGCCGTGATCGGCGGGCAGATCACGTCGTAGCGGCCCTGGACGATGACACCGGGGATCGCGCCAAGCCGGCCCAACTGCGACATCAGATGATCGTCGCGGTCGAGCCAGCCGCGATTGACGAAGTAATGGCACTCGATCCGGGCAAAGGCCCGCGCCTGGGCACCGTCGAGCAATCCGGTGCGCGGCGGCTTGAGCGAGGCCGTCGCGCTCTCCCAACGCACCCAGGGTCGCGCGAAGCGCACCTGCTCGGCCTGGTCGTCCGAGGTGAGGCGCTTGTAGTAGGCGGAGATCAGGTCGCCGCGTTCGGACGGCGGGATCGGTGCGGTGAACTCGTCCCAGGCTTCCGGGAAGAAGCGCGCCGCCCCCCCGCCGTAGAACCACTCGAGCTCCGCCATCGTCATGGTGAAGATGCCGCGCAGCAGCAAAGCGCGCACCCGCTCCGGGTGCTGCTCAGCGTAAAGAAGCGCAAGCGTCGACCCCCAGGAGCCGCCGAAGACCTGCCAGCGCTCGATCCCCAAATGGGTCCGGATCGTCTCGATGTCACGGACCAGATGCCAGGTGGTATTGGCCTGCAAGCTGCCATGGGGTCGCGAGCGCCCGGCGCCCCGCTGGTCGAATAGAACAATGCGGTAATGGGCCGGGTCGAAGAAGCGCCGCATATAGGGGCTGCAACCTGCACCAGGGCCGCCATGCAGCACGATGACCGGCATCCCGTCCGGCCGCCCGCATTGCTCGACATAAAGCTCATGACCGTCGCCGACGGGAAGATAGGTTCGCGCGAAAGGATCGATGGAAGGGTACAGGCGCGGCTCAGCCATGGGCGCGGCTCTCCTCGTCTTGCCATCGGCGGGGCCGGGGATCGGCGCCGCTCTGTGCGCCCTCATCCTTGTGCACTATGTGAAGGCTCGTCGCGATGCAAGTCGAGCGCTTGCCGGGCGGATTTAGGGAGGCGGACGATGAGCGAGGCGGTTGACAGCGGATGGCGCAGCGGAATCGACCCGGCGGAGATCGCCAAATTCGAGGCGATGGCGGCAGAATGGTGGGACCCGACGGGCAAGTTCAAGCCGCTGCACATGCTGAACCCCTGCCGTCTCGACTACATTACACAGCAGATTGCCGCAGAGTTCGACCGCGATCTGGACGGCCCGCAGCCCTTCGCGGGCCTGCGGATTTTGGATATCGGCTGCGGTGGCGGACTTTTGTGCGAGCCCATGGCGCGGCTCGGGGCCACGGTCGTGGGCGCCGATGCGGCCGAACGCAATATACCCGTGGCACAGGTCCATGCGGAGCAGTCGGGGCTCGATATCGACTATCGCTTCACCACGGCGGAGGCGATGGCCGCCGAGGGCGAACAGTTTGACGTGGTCCTGAACATGGAAGTGGTGGAGCATGTGGCCAGCCCGCCGAGTTACCTGTCGGCGTGCCAAGCGCTTATGCGGCCCGGCGGGCTGATGATCTGCTCAACGCTCAACCGCAATCCCAAGAGCTATGTGATGGCGATCATCGGGGCGGAGTACGTCATGCGCTGGTTGCCCAAGGGCACCCATGAGTGG
>JBHJGY010000077.1:0-44412 GCA_050331335.1 Pikeienuella sp. | reverse complement strand
ATGATTGCTCTGCTCTTCGCTAGTGAGCCGGATCTGGTGCAACGTGTCCTGGGGAGTGAATGTGCTGAAATCGGCTCGGGCAATCCTCGGTGTGGCCCTGCTCCTGGGGGGCTGTGGGGAGCGTCCGCGCGACCGCTTCGGCGGCGACCTGCCCTTGGCCCCGTCAAACCTGGCGGCGCCGCAGTTGGCCGGGGCCGGGGGCGAGGCCGCTAGCCCGTCCGCCCTCGCCCAGGAAGCCGCCCAAGCGCGGGCCGTGCGCGGCTTCATTCGCCGGGGCACACCGCAAATCGCTGCCCCGGGCCGGCCGCGCGGCCAAAGCGCCATCGGCGCCGGCGCCCCCGAGATCACGCTTGATTTCCAGCGCGCCGATCTTCAAAGCGTCGTTCGGATGATGCTCGAAGACGGGCTCGGCGCGAGCTATGTGATCGATCCAAGTGTCGACGGGGAAGTGACCTTCCGCAGCAACCGGCCGCTTTCCCGCGCCGAAGTTCTTCCGACGCTGGAGGAGATCCTGCGGCTCAACGGGGCGGCCCTTGTGGAGCGCGACGGGGTCTTCCGGGTACTCCCAAGATCGGAGGCCGGGACGGCCGCCCCCCTCGTCAGCGCCCGCGACGCCGCTGCTCGCGGTCTCACCGTTAGGGTGACGCCACTGCGCCACATCGGCACCGAGGATCTGCGAGGGGTACTCGACGAATTCGCCCCCGTCACCGGAAGCATCCGCTACGACCCCCGGCGTAACCTCGTCTTTACCATCGGCACCCGCGCAGAGCAGGAAACCCTCCTCGATCTCATCATGGTGCTCGATGTCGACCACCTCGCCGGGCGGTCCTTCGCGCTCCTGCCGCTCCGCGCCGCGACGCCCAACGCGGTGGCGGACGAGCTTGAGGTGATGTTCGCCCGCCCGGACGGCACACCCGATCCGGATCTCAGCATCCTTCCCGTCGCCCGTATGAACGCCATCCTCCTCGTCGCAGATCGTCCCGGGCTCGTCGAAGAGGCCCGCGAGTTCATCGGCTTTCTCGACCAGGATGCAGGGGAGACGCCGCGGCTGCATATCTTTGAGGTGCGCAACCGGCGCGCCGGAGAGCTCGCGACGATCCTGGGCGCGATCTTCGACGCAGAGGTGACGGCGCTTGGCGGCGGTGCCCGGGAGGGGCTGGCGCCGCGGCGGGCGGGGACAGGCGGCGTGGAAGCGGGCCTCGGGCTCGGCGAGCCGCAGGACGACGGGGCCGAAAACGCAGAACCCGACGGTGCCGCCCCTCTTCCCCCGGCCGACGCGGCCCAGCCCTTCGCTCAGGCGCCGGGGGCTCCCGCAGGCCTTGGGCCGCAAACCGGCGTGCTCCGGATCACCGCTGACGAGAGCACCAACGCCATCGTGGCACTCGCCACCACCGCCGGATCCCAGTCCGTCGAGACTGCGCTCGCCCGCCTCGACACGCAGCCCCTCCAGGTGATGATCGAGGCGACCCTTGTCGAGGTCCAGCTGAACGACGCGCTCGAGTTCGGCGTCCGATGGTTCCTGAATTCGGGCAATTTCGCATTCAACTTTACGGATGTGGCTGCGGGCGCCTTCGGAAACGTCTTTCCTGGGTTTAACGCGGCCTTCCGAACCGGCGATATCGGTGTCACCCTCTCAGCGCTCGACGAGGTGACCGATGTGCGCATCCTTTCCTCGCCGACGCTGATGGTGCTCGACAACCGAATCGCCCGGCTCCAGGTCGGCGATCAGGTACCGGTGAGCGTGCGTTCCTCGAGCTCGACCGACGATTTGGATGCGCCCATCGTGTCGGAAACCGAATTCCGCGACACCGGGGTCATCCTCGAAATCCGGCCGACCGTAAATGCGGGCGGGCTGGTCGTGTTGGAGATCGTCCAGGAGGTTTCCGCGGTGTCAGGAGAAGGCACCGGCGGCAACCCGACCATCGCCACCCGCGTCGTCCAGAGTTCCGTGGCCGTGCAAAGCGGGGAGACCATCGCGCTTGCCGGGCTGATCGAAGAGCAGCAGGAGAGCGGGCGCGACGGCATCCCCGGGCTTTCGCGCATCCCCGTGGTGGGCAGCCTTTTCGGCACCGAGTCGGAGTCCTTCCAGCGCAGTGAACTTCTGGTGTTGATCCGACCGATCGTCGTGCGCGACCAGACCGAGGCCCGCGCCGCAACCGACGAACTGCGCTCCAAACTCAGCGTGCTGGCGGCGCCGCCTCCGGATCGCTCCATTCTGATGCGCCAATTCTGAGACGTCGCAGGGGCGGCGTGCGGCGCGGCTCAACGCTATAGAGCGCCGAAGCCGTGCCACGGGTACCGTCGTCCAGCTGCGCCTCAGCGGTGATCGTGACGCGACGGGCGACGGCGCGCCAATCGGTCCGCCCGTCGGTGCGGTCTGCCGCGAGCGCCGTCCGTGTCGCGCGGTCGAGCGGCATCACCTCGTACAGCGCCTCCGGGGCCAGGAGGACATCGCCGCTGCGGCCGCCGGATGCGACGCTGAGATAGGGGCGAAGCCGCGCAAAAGCCGGCCCGGACAGCCCGACCTCCCCCGCGAAGGCCGAGAGGCTGGGGAACGCCCGGTCGGTCAACCGCATGGAGAGCCGGCCCGCGCCTCCGGCCGCCCGAGCCGCGGCCATCGCAGCAGCCACCTCTGCGCCATTATCGAGACCGAGCCGGTCCATCAGTGCCGCAAGCAGTGCGGGCTCGGCCAAGTTCACGTCGAGCTTCCCAGCCTCATCTTGGATCGAGAGCGTGATGCGGGCCTCGCCCCAGACAAGCGTATAGGGGCGACCATCGGGAATGGGGGGGCCGCCGAAACCAAGCGCCGTGGCGGCGCCCGTAGCGGGCCGCTCGTCCGGCATCAAACGCACCGAGAGCCCAGACGCCGCCCGAGCCAGCGCCAGCGCCCCCCGCGCAACGCCGGCCTCGGCCGCCGCCCGGGCCTCCGCCGCCCGCCGCTCATTGGCGGCGACCAGCACCGCCGTCCGGCTTTCCCGCGACACGCCCAGCGCAATCGTGGCCATCAGCCCGGCGGTCGCCACCGCAATCAGGATCGCCGCCCCGCGATCCCGGAGCCCGTTGCTTGGCCGACCCGACATACGGCCCTCCCGCCGATTGCGCCCATCTCCCCTTTATGGCATCCGGCAAGTGCGTGGCCATGGCCGAGAGAGAGCGGATGATGTCGAGTGCGAAGCCTCAGGTGATCGGTCTCTTCCCGACACCCATTATGCATGTCCCGGGGGTGATCCAGGGCTTCCTGCTCGGCCAGATCGTCGAACGGATCCGCGCCGAGCACCGGCAGACCAACAGCGCCGACGCTCTTCTCTCACACACCACGATGGTGAGCGCCGAGGGCGACCCGCTCTTTCAGCAGGCCGGCCAAAAGATGCTCCCCCACATCTCGGAGTTCGGTGCGCTGCTCTTCGGCGAGCAACTGAACTGGAAGATCAAGGAAATCTGGGTCAACGTCCTGGACACCGGTGGGCACCAGGCGATGCACAATCACGCCAACAGCTTCGTCTCCGGTATCGTCTATCTCACGCCGCACCATCCGGGCTCGGGCACCGTGTTCCACAAGGCGCTCGGCGGCGGGAGCTACACCTTCGTCAACCAAAACGAGCGGTCGCAGCCCGGCCCGTTCAGCGCCGCGCGTTGGCAGACGCCACAGATGTCTCCGGGGGACATGGTGCTGTTCCCCAGCTTCCTGCTCCACGAAGTGCCGAAAAACCAGGGCGAGCAGCGAATTACCATGGCGTACAACGCGGTGCCGAACCGGCTCGACAGCTGGGGCTATGCTCTGAACTTCAGCTGACGAGGGGGGACGGAGGCCACGAAAAAGGCCGGCCCGCAGCGTGCGGACCGGCCCGAGAGGGAAGTGTCCCGATCAGGCGATGAGGTTCCAGGTTTCGCCGACGACCTCGGTGACCGAGACGGCCTCGGGCGAGTTGATGATGTTCTCCGGCGCGATCGCGAAAGCCGTCAGCAAGTCGGCGCGCGAGAAGTCTTCGTTGTTGGAGACAACGTCGGTCCAGAACTCGACGCCGGCGGTTTCGCCCGGACGGTCCAGGATGTTCTCGTAGAGCGCTTCGACGAGCTCCATGTCGGAGAGATCGTCGACCGGGCTGCCGACCACCATCTCGAACTCGGGGCTCTCAAGGAACGCCTGCGAGATTTCCTCGATCGACAGGATCTGCCGCTGGTTGATCCAGAAGTTCAGGCCGGCAACGTCGATGTCGCCGTCGCGGTCAAGCGCGGCCTCGAAAAGAAGCGCGATGGTTTGCGCGTCCTCGGTGCTGACGGTCTCGCCCGCACCCGGGATCTGGCCAGCGCCGGTGGTGTTGAGGAACTCGGTCTGCGGATCGACGGCAAGATCGCCGGCGAAGTTGAACTCGAGCGCATCGGCGTCGAATTCGTAGACGAGGTTCTCGGCGAAGCCCGTTACCGTGCCGTCGACGACGGTGACACCCTCGAGACCCAAGATGCCGTGATCGACGGTGACCTGCGGCGAGGCATCGGCCGGATCGACAGCGACGAAGGTCTCGTCGGTGGTCGAGATCCAGACGAGATCGGCGGCGAAGACGACGTCGCCCTCGGCGCTGACGCCGGTGTCGCCGACGAGCGTCATTTCACCCGTCTCAACATCGACTGTGTAAAGGCCGGTGGTCTCGCTACCGGCGATCCACCAGGCACCCGCTGCGAACTCGAAGCCCTCAGCGCCGGTGAAGGGCTCACCGTCGAGCGTGAGACCCGGGCCCTCGACGAGCTCGAGCGCCTCGGTGTCGAACTCGTAAAGCGTGTCCGAATCGATCAGCAGAACGCGACCGATGAAGTTCTCATCGATCGAGCCCTCATTCACCTCGATGTCGGACGGGCTCACGGCCACGTCGGTGAGCGCCACCTCAGGAAACTCGCGGACCAGCCGGACCGGGTCGGAACTGCCGCTCCCGACGAACAGACCGCCAAAATCGTCGACCAAATAGAACATCACATGCCCCCATGCTTAGCACGGCTCCTTCGGAGCCATTGATTTTGCCGACGAACCGTTCATTGCAGCCGCCGAAACCGTTGGGCAAAGAACCATAAACGGGTGCGAAAGTCGACTGCTGAGCCCCAAACGAAGCCCGGTGGGACAAATATTTTCTTTTCATTTTTGTGACATTTAAGTGCAGCTTTTGTTGGGGTGGCGGAGGAAGCTCTGGTGCGCGACGCTGGAGGCCAAAGCATGGTCTGATGGCGCGCCCGTGCAGTCCCGTGAAGCTCGCCGTTCAACGCCTGAGATCCACGTGCTCTGATGTTAACGAGCGTCCGAACGCGCCGACGGGACGATGGCGCGATCCTCGCGCGTCGCGCCCGCCGCTGCCCACGGTCGGCGGGAACGTTATCCGTCGGCTGTGCGACTCGGCGTTGAACGCGGCAAAACGAGGTCAGATCAAAATCCATTCGCATCGAGCAATATCAATCGCGGACGACGACTGTTGGATCATTTGGCTTCGAAAAATTGACAGATCATTAATCCCCTTTCCTAAAAATCTTTTTAGACGCAAGATAGGAGGGGCCTGCTTGGCTTTTCGAAAGCTAATTTTAAATCACTTACTTTTTTAGTATTCCCCGGAAAAATGAATATTTTCGAATCACTTACGCGAGAGCCCCCGCGCTCAGAATCTCAAAATTCAGCTCAACGGCCGATCGCCACCGCAGATTCGACGGCATGCGATCGGCCTCAAATTGACCTCAGCTTAGGCTCAACCCGGCCTCACTGGTCGGCGACAATGATCGTTCGGCCATCCGCCGAAACCTCGAGGTCCAAGGCGGTCTCGCCCGAGGTTCCCACGAACTCGTACCCGACAACCTTCCGGGTGGAGGAATGGCTGGCCTCGATGAACTCTGCCACGAAGCCGGGGTATTCCCGCTCAAGCGCGAGCTTCACCGCGCCTGGGACATCCTCCATCGTGAACTCGATTTCGATCTCGAGCACGGTGCCGTCAGGGTCGATATCGATCTCGATCTTCCGACCACCCTCGACGGTTCCCTGAATCTCGTAGACAAAACTGCCGTCCGCTTCGGTTTCGGTGTTGGCGCTGACCAGGGTTACCTCACCGAGTTCATCATAGACGAGCACCAAATTGTCGTCGATTTCGCTGCCATCATCGAGCGGGCCCGCACCGTCCCGGGCCAGACGCAGCCCCACCAGGTTAGCTTTGGCGATCTCCATGATCTCCGCGGGCACTTCGGTCAAGGGAATGACCTTCTCTTCACCGGCAAGCGCCACAGTTGCGCTGCCGACTGCGATCATTCCAGCCAACTGAAATCCATTCATCAGACGCGATTTCATGTGTCTTTCCCAGTTGGTTTCGAACTGCCGCTGAACAGTTCTCTGATTTCCTCACGCAGGACTTTCCAGAAATCCTGCAGGTTACCATGCTTGTTGTCCAAGTCGCCAAGATAGACTTCGAGCTTATCGATCGCCTCATGCTGCTCGCGCTCGGTCTCGACCTGAAGCTGCGCCTTCAGGTCCGCCAGGGTCGATTCGAGATCGCTGATCTTCTCTTCGAGGGCGGCCTTGCGGGTGTTGAAGTCGGTCATGTTTCCATTCCCCCTTTTCACCAGCCAAGAGCTTGACTGACACCGATCAGGACGATCGGTACAATGAAAAATACCAACCCGATATAGGCTGCGACGTAGAGCTTGTTCTTCATGGCCAAGCCAGCGAGCCACTCCGCCGAGTAGATCGGGATGTTACGTGTGAATGGCAGGCCATAGATCACGATCACGCCGATTACGTTATAGCAGAAGTGAACCAGCGCGATCTGCAATGCGAATATTGCATTCGCCCCATCTACCGCCGTCGCCGCCAGCAAGGCCGTGATACACGTCCCGATATTGGCGCCGAGGGTGAACGGATAGATTTGCTTGAGGCTGAACACGCCGCTACCGGCGAGCGGCACGACGAGGCTCGTCGTGGTCGAGGACGACTGCACGAGCACGGTGATCGCCGTGCCCGAGAAGATGCCCGAGATCGGCCCGCGGCCTACGGCACCGTGGAGGATGGCTTTCGCCCGACCCACCATGAGCACCTTGAGCAGCTTTCCGATGAAAGTAATCACCACGAAGATCAGTGCGATGCCAAAGACGATGAAGCAGATGCCCATAACGAGGTCATTGGCACCGACCGCTTCGAATCCGTCTTTCAGCGCATTCACCGGTGGCTTGACCAGGGGTTTGATGAAGTTGAACCCCTTCACGGACAGCGAATCGCCGCCGATCATGAGGTTGGCCAGATACTCCCCAAGCCTCTGGAGAAAACCAAAGGAAATCTCGAGCGGCAGAAAGATCAGGATGCTGAACAGGTTGAAGAAGTCATGCACCGTCGCGGCCGCGAAGGCCCGCCGGAACTCCTGGCCCTGACGCACATGGCCGAGGCTGACGATCGTATTGGTGATCGTGGTGCCCATATTGGCGCCCATGATCATCGGAATCGCGATGCCCACCGGCAAACCGCCAGCCACGAGGCCGACAATGATCGAGGTGACCGTGCTCGATGATTGAATTAGCGCCGTCGCGACCGTGCCGACGATCACGCCGGTCACCGGGTTGCTCGCAAAGGCGAAGAGCTCTTTGGCCTGGTCGCCCGCGGCCGCCTTGAAGCCCGAGCCGATCATCGAGACCGCGATCAGCAGCAGGTATACGAGGCCAATGACGAGAAGCCATTGCATCCAATGCGATGAGGAAGCTTGGCTCTCGGGTTCAGTTGTTGTCGATGACATGGGTTTCGCCCCGCCGATTTTACTCCTAGGCGAACGCCCCCGCGGCGACGCCACAGTATCGTTTACACAACCTTTGTCTCGCTTGAGTGACAAATCGAAAAAGAGTCCACGGCCGCCCGCCGCTTTTCGGACGGACCACGCCGGGCTGGCGAATGCCCAAGAGCTGATGGGCCGGGGGCCTCAGCGCTGACGCCGCAGTGCGATGTGTTACGCACCGCAACGGCACAGCCCTGGCGCATGAGGTCGGGGGCGCTCCAGCTTGCACCGGCCCCCGGCGCTGGCAAAACCCAAAGGGACTTGCCTCCCGTTGCGCCCTCCCACCATGCTTGTGCCACGCATCGATCGGAGGCAATCGACTTGGACGAGCTCGACAGTCTGGACGGCACCGCCCTCGCGGCGCTCATGCGCAAGGGGGAGTTGACCCCCACGACCTTGCTCGACCGCGCCTTGGAGCGAGCCGTCGCATTGTCGGACCTGAACGCCGTTGTCAGCACTGAACCTGCGGCCGCCAGACGCGAGCTCGCGGAGGCTGACCCCAAGACCGCCTTTTACGGCGTCCCCTTCCTGTTGAAGGATTTGGGCGCCGAAGCCCGCGCCTTCCCCACGACAAACGGCTCCCGGCTTTATCGCGGGACGGCGCACGCCTATGACAGCGAGATCTACCTCCGCTGCAAGCGCGCAGGCTTGGTCACCTTCGGGCGCACGGCCTCGCCGGAATTCGGGATCGGTCCGGTGACCGAGGCACAGGTCTACCCCGGCCCCGCGCGGAACCCTTGGCGGCTGAGCCACACGCCGGGCGGCTCATCAGGCGGCGCCGCGGCGGCTGTGGCGGCCGGGATCGTCCCTGTCGCGCACGGGTCCGACGGCGGCGGCTCGGTGCGGATCCCTGCCTCCTGCTGCGGGCTCGTCGGCTTCAAGGCGACCCGCGCGCGCATGCCGGATGGCCCCGGCGCTGGCGAGGGTTGGGGCGGGATGGCCATCGACGGGTTCCTGACGCGCAGCCTGCGGGACACGGCGGCGCTGCTCGATCTGTGCTCGGGTGCCGATTTGGGGGCCCCGTACTGGGCGCCGCCGCTGGAGGGTACCTTCTCCGAGGCAATCGATCGTCCGCCGAAGCGGCTGCGCATCGCGTGGCTCGACCGCAGCTTCACGGGCGCGGAGATCCATCCAGACTGCCGCGCCGCCGTGTCGCGCACCGCCAAGCTGCTGGAGGATCTTGGCCATAACATCGAGGAGGGGGCGCTCCCCGCGGATCTCGACATCACCGCCATGATGACGGCCTGGACAACCATTGTCGCCTGCGGCACCGCCCTCACCGTGCACGCCAAAACCGGCGGCACCGATCCCGATCGGCCGCTGATCGAGGCCGTCACCGCCGGAGCACTCGCGCTTGCCGGCCGCACGAGCGGCGCGTCCTATTTGGCCGCCTTGAACGCGATTCATGCCTTCGGGCGCCGTATGGCCCGCTGGTTCGAGAGCTTCGACATTCTCGTCACACCCACACTGGCGGCCCCCCCCGCGCCGATCGGACGGCTTGCGCCGGTGAACCGGGACTTCCTCGACTATCGGATGGGCCCCGGCGGGGTGTTCGACTATTCGCCCTTCTGCGCAGCGTTCAATGCCAGCGGTCAGCCCGCAGTCTCGCTGCCGCTGCACTGGAATTCGGACGGGCTGCCCATCGGCGTCCATCTCGCCGCCCGCTTCGGGGCAGACGAAACCCTGATGGCGCTCGCCGCAGAGCTGGAAGCCGCCACACCATGGGCGGCGACACAGACATCCCTGATCGAGAGGCTCCGATGAAGACTGTCTTTAGTGAGGATCACCGGCTCCATTTCCCGCAAGCTGAGCTCTATTTGGGCGAGTTCGTCACCCCTTTCGAGCGGCCGTCGCGGATGGAGTACGTGCTTCGGCGGCTGAAAGCGCGGGGGTTCACGGAGATCCTCGACCCCGATCCCCTCGATTTGGCGCCGGTGCACCGCGTGCACGATGCCGGCTATCTCGACTTCCTGGAAACCTGTTGGGGCGAATGGGTGGCCGCGGGGGCGCGCGGCGAGATGATTGCGACGGGGATGCCCCTTCGGCGGCTTCACCAAGATCGGATCCCCCGCCATATCGACGGCAAACTGGGCTATTACACCATGGCGACGGAGACCGCGATCACGGCAGGGACCTGGACCGCAGCTCAAGCCTCGGCCGCGGTGGCCCAGACCGCGCAGCGCTTGGTGGCCGGCGGCGACCGGGCGGCCTTCGCGCTTTGCCGACCGCCGGGCCATCATGCGAGCTCAGATCAGTACGGAGGCTATTGCTTCCTCAACAATGCTGCGATCGCTGCGCAGATGTTTCTCGATCAAGGGGCGGCGCGGGTCGCGATCCTCGATCCCGATTTCCATCATGGCAATGGCACGCAGGATATCTTTTATGCGCGCGACGATGTCCTCTTTGCCTCCCTGCATGGAGATCCGCGCGACGCCTTCCCGTATTTCCTGGGATATGCCGACGAAACAGGGCGCGGCGCTGGCGAGGGGTTCAACGCCAATTACCCGCTTCCGGCGGGCACCGGCTTCGATGTCTGGCGCACGGCCCTCGGCGACGCGCTCGCCAGGATCGGCAGTTTCGGGCCAGACGCATTGGTGGTGTCGCTGGGCGTCGACACCTACAAGAACGACCCGATCAGCTTCTTCAAGCTCGAGAGCGACGACTTCCGCAGCTACGGCGGCGACATCGCCCGGCTCGGCCTGCCGACGCTTTTCGTCATGGAGGGCGGGTATGCCATCGAGGAGATCGGCGTGAACACCGTGAATGTGCTCGAAGGGTTTTCGGGCGCATGAGCGTCTGCGTCGCCGTCACCCAATTCGCCGCAGCTGAGGACCGGACAGCCAACCGGGAGAAGGCCGAGGCGCTGGTGCGCGAGGCCGCCGGCCTGGGCGCCAAGCTGATCCTGCTCCAGGAGCTCTTCGAGACCCCCTATTTCTGCAAGGAACATCACGCGCGGCATCTCGATCTCGCGGCGCCCTTCGACGGACATCCGCTGATCGCGCGCTTCGCAGCCCTGGCGCGCGAGTTGAGAGTGGTTCTGCCGATAAGCTTCTTCGAGCGGGCCGGCCCCGCCTTTTTCGACAGTCTCGCCATGATCGACGCGGATGGACGGGTGTTGGGCCGGTACCGCAAGTCCCACATTCCCGACGGGCCGGGCTATCAGGAGAAATGGTATTTCTCGCCTGGCGATACCGGTTTTCGGGTCTGGGAGACAGAGATCGGGCGCATCGGTGCGGCGATCTGCTGGGACCAGTGGTTTCCTGAAGCGGCGCGAATCATGGCGCTGAGAGGGGCCGAGCTGTTGCTCTACCCCACCGCGATCGGATCAGAACCGCAGGACCCGACGCATGACAGCAAAGCGCACTGGCAAAATGCAATGCGCGGGCACGCGGCGGCCAATCTGGTACCGGTTCTCGCGGCCAACCGGATCGGCACCGAGCGCGCCCCGGGCGGGACCGAAGTTACCTTTTACGGCGCGTCCTTCGTGACGGACTGGCAAGGCGAGTTTCTTGCCGAAGCCGACAGGACAAGCGACGGCGTGACGCTGGCGCAGCTCGATCTGGCCGAGGCGGCAGAGCTGCGCAGCAGTTGGGGCGTCTTCCGCGACCGCCGGCCCGATCTCTACGGCCCGCTGATGGGTCTCGATGGCTCTGACACCTAGCCCCTGACAAAGGGCGAGATCGCGGTGCGTCACGCGCCGCGATCTCGATGGCTCACTTCTGGAGATCGGTCCAGATCGCGGTGTAGAGGGACTGGACCTCCGGCGGGCAGGTCGGCGTGAACTTGCCCAAACTTGCGAACTCGTCCGGGATCACAACCTCAGGCGCGGTCTTCATGTCGTCCGGCATAAAGGCTTCCGAGCCGGCGATGCCATTGGCGTACCGCGCAAAGGCGGAGATCAGGGCCGCATTCTCCGGCTCCATGATGAAGTTCATGAAAAGCTTGGCGTTCTCGACATTTTGGGCATCCGAGAGGATCGCAACCGAGTCCATCCAAACGACATAGCCTTCCTTGGGATAGCCGAACCGAACATCCGCGTTCTTCTCGCGCGCCCGGAAGGCTGCGCCGTTCCAGTAGAGCGAGGCGGCGAGATCGCGGCCGGCGAATTTCTCGATGATGCCGTAATCCATCGAAAGCCACTTGTCCTTGGCCTCGACCAGCATGTCGCGGACCTCGCGGAGAAGCGCCTTGTCGCCGGTGCAGGCCTCGCCGCCCATGTAATAGATGGCCGTGTGCATGATATCGAGCATCTCAGGGGCGACGTTGATCTTGCCGACGAGTTCCTCGGGCGGATCGAAGATCACGGCGGCGGTGTTGATATCGCCTCCATAGACAGAGGTGTCGACCACGACCCCGACGGTGCCCCACTGCCAGGGCACGGTGTAGCGCCGGCCCGGATCCCAGCCGACATCGACCCAGCGCGGGTCCATATGCTTGAAATTTTCCATCTGATCCGGACGGGCTTCGAGAAGGAGCCCCTTCTCGACCCAGATCGGCACATAAGAAGCCGAAGGCACCACGATGTCGAAGCCATGCCCGCCGGCCTCGACTTTGGCGAGCGCGGTGTCGTTTGAGTCGTAATCGGTGATCGTGACGTCGATCCCGGTTTGCGCCTCGAATTTCTCGATCAGCTCGGGGTTGGTGTAGTTGCCCCAGTTGTAGATGTTGAGCTCCCCCTCGGCGAGGGCGGGCACCGCCGCCAGAGCTGTGACGACGGCAAAGGCCGCTGTGGTTCTCATGTGATCTCTCCTGTTGGACGGGCCCTTGTCTGATCAGGACCGCTTGCGGTTTAGCAAGAAAAAGACTGTCACCAGCGCCACCGAGACGGCAAGCAGAACCGTTGAGATGGCGTTGATCTCGGGCGTGATCACCCGACGAAGCTGGCCGAGCATGTAGGTGGGCAAGGTGTCCTGCCCGGCGGACTTCACGAACTCGGTGATGACGACGTCGTCGAGCGAGATTACGAAGGCGAGCATGGCGCCCGCCAAGATGCCGGGGAACAAAAGCGGCAAGGTGACATGTCTGAAGGTCTGCCAGGGGGTGGCGTAGAGATCGGCGGCAGCCAGCTCAAGCTGGGCGTCCATGCCTTCGAGCCGCGCCCGGATCGGCAGATATGCAAAGGGAATGCAGAACGCCGTGTGCGCGAGGATCAAATAGCCGAGCCCGGTGTACCCGGTGGCCTGTTTCACGATCGCGAAGACGATCAACAACGCCACGGCGGTCACGATCTCAGGCACCATCAGCGGCTGGTTGATCATGGCAAAGACCACCGTCCGCCCCCTGTAGGGACCCGTCCGCGTGGTGCCTAGGGCCGCCATGGTCGCCAGCGTCGTTGCAAAGAGAGAGGCGGAGGAAGCGATGATCAGCGATCTGAAGGTGGCCTCCTGCACCTTCTCGTTCTCCCATGCGGAGACGTACCACTGAAAAGAAAACCCCTCCCAGACCGCGATCGAGCGGCCTGCGTTGAAGGAATAGACGACCAACACCAAGATCGGCGCATAGAGCACTAAAAAGCAAATCAGCGCGATTGTGGTGAAGCCGGGCTGGCGGCGAACCGAGAATGGCGAACTGTTAGCCATGCCGCTCGCCTCGTTCTGTGACGCGGAGATAGACAAGGAGCGCCGCCATCACCAAAACCAGAAGGACAATGGCCAGCGCCGCACCGAGGGGCCAGTTCCGCCCCTGACCGAATTGCAGTTCGATCAGATTGCCGAGCATCATGTTCTTGCCGCCGCCCAGCACGCGGGGCGTCACATAGGCGCCGAGCGACGGCACGAAGACCAGGATCGAACCCGCCACGATCCCGGGCTTCACCAGCGGCAGGATGATCCGGGTCAGCACCTTGCGGCGGGAGGCATAGAGATCGTAGGCCGCCTCCACCAGCTTGAAGTCAAGCCGCTCCATCGCTGCATAGATCGGCAACACCATCAGGGGCAGATAGACATATGTCATGCCGAGTAGGATCGCGAAGTCGGTGTAGAGCATCTGGATGGGCTCTTCGACGATGCCGATACCGGTCAGCGTGTTGTTGATCAAACCCTGGTTCCGGATCAGCTCCATCACGGCAAAGGTGCGGATCAGGAGATTGGTCCAGAACGGAATGGTAATCAGGAACAGCCAGATGTTCCGCGTATGCGCCGGCCGGGTGGCGATGAAATAGGCCGTCGGCAAGCCGAGGAGCAACGCAATAAAGGTGGTCATGAGTGAGAGCCGCACCGACCGCCAGAAGATTGTTAGATGCGCATCCTGGATCGACCATGTATCGTCGAAGATATCGCGCTCCATAAAGACGCTGACCCAGCCTTCGGTCGAAAACTCCCAAACCACATTGCCATAGTCGCCTGGCGCCAGGAGCGAGTAGATCAGCATCACGAGCAAAGGGCCCGATGCCGCGACGAACAGCACCAAGATCGCGGGCGCGTTGAGGAGCCAGTGGCGCGCCATCAGTCCCTCAAAACCTGGGCAGCGCCCGCCTCGATGCAAATGCCGCACTCGGCACCCTCTTCGAGATCAAGCGGGCGGTCGTGACGGTTTTGCACCCGGACGGTGAAAAGCTCGCCCGTGGCGAGCATCAGATGCACGAGCGTGTCGGTCCCGAAATATACGAACCGAACGACCCGTCCGACCATCGTGGCCCCGTCGGAGGTCAGCGAGGCATGTTCTGGCCGGATCACGATGGTGACACCTGTACCTTCGGCGGCGCCGCTCTCAGCCGGCAAACTGGCGGCCAAGCGCGTCCCACAAGCAAGCGCGACGTCTGCCACGCCGGCAGTAACCGCGGCAATCCGGCCGGTAAGGAAGTTCGTGTCGCCGATGAAATCCGCCACGAAACGGTCGGCCGGATGATTGTAGACCTCAAGCGGGGTGCCGACTTGTAGGATCTGCCCGGCATCCATCACCGCAATCCGGTCGGACATGGTGAGCGCCTCCTCCTGATCATGCGTGACGAAAACGAAGGTGATCCCCGTCTCGTGCTGGAGCCGCTTGAGTTCGCCCTGCATCTCCTTGCGCAGTTTGAGGTCGAGCGCCGAGAGCGGCTCGTCCAGGAGCAACACCTGGGGATGCGGCGCGAGGGCCCGGGCCAGTGCCACGCGCTGCTGCTGCCCGCCAGAGATCTGGCTGGTCGCGCGCTTGGCCATCGCCTCCATCTTGACCAGGGCCAGCATCTTCTCCACGGAGCGCTGGATCTCGGCTTTGGGGCGGCCCTGCATCTCGAGCCCGAAGCCGATATTGCGCGCCACGCTCATATGCGGAAACAGCGCATAGCTTTGGAAAACCGTATTCACCGGGCGCTTGTTCGGCGGCAGATGGGCAATATCCGCACCGTTGAGACGGATCTGGCCCTCAGTCGGGTGCTCGAACCCCGCGATCATACGCAGCAATGTGGTCTTGCCGCAGCCCGAGGGACCGAGCAGCGTGAAAAACTCGTTGGTTCGGATATCGACGGACACCTGATTGAGCGCGGTCACAGCCTCTGCCCCATCGCCGAAGACTTTCGTGACCCCGCGAACAGCGATGGCCGGCAGAACTCCCGTTGACCCGGCCTGCTCACTGGCCCCGGATTGGCGCATAGGAACCTCCAGGCGTCCCGATAGCTTTCCCGTTCTCGACTAGACCGCCTTGCTGGCACTTGCGCAAGGGAGAGATCGGCTGCGATGCCCGGCTTCAGCGCAGGCGCCTTGAGCTTGGTGAAAAGTAAGGCACTTTTGACGGAAGCTTGCCCAATCCGCTTTCGCCTGCCCAACGAAACACCGGGCTTCTGGCGTCGCAGCCCGCGCAATAGGCGCCATGCCGACAGACGCCGGTCTGGGCGTGCCCTTCATCCGCCGGGCGCCACCGACAGCCCGTGATTGTCGAACTCATGCAACGCAAGCGCGGCGACCGCTGCCCCGTTCAGCCTGAGCACCGAATAGCCGGAGACTGCGGCAAGGTTCGGCCCAAGGGCTGCCGCCCCCGCCCCATCGAGCGCTTGGCGATCAGTCACCCGCGTGCCGCGCAGTCGGACAGCCGCGCTCGCCACCTTGGATGTGAGCAGCGCTTCGCAGCCCCACGCCGCGACCGAAGAGACATAACCACCGAAGGCGCCAAGATCCTGCACGGGCGCGACCCGATCGCCATCGACAACCCAGGCGAGCCTCGGCGTCGCCGCGCGCACCGCATCCTCGACCTGACCGCCCACGTAAAGCCGGCCTGTGCCGTCCATGGCCAAGTGGCGCAGCGAGACCCCCTCCGATCCGGGCCAGACGCCGAGCGCGCCCAGCGCGGTGGCGCGATAATCCAAGGCGACGATCTCGCTGCGAAAACTGCCTAAATTCAACGGCGTTCGACCATAGGCCGGATGGGTCTCGAGGCCGCCGAGCGCGATGAAGAAGAGGTCCTTGCTGGGATGTCGCGCGATCTCGTGGGGACCGGAGCCCGCAAGCTCAATCTCTCCCAAACGCCTGACCCGGGGGGTGATCTCATAGACGCCGACCCCGCCTCTCAGAGTGTCCAGGTGGTTCTCCGTCACAAGCAGCGTCCGGCCATCCTGCGTGAAAGCCCCATGGCCGTAGAAGTGGCGGTCCGGCGGGGCGTCCACCACTGCGCGGATCTCGAGCGTATCTCGGTCGATCACAGCGAAGCGGGTTCCGGGGCGGCGGGGAAAGACCGTGACCAACGGACCTTGGCGGGCGAGGCCATGGGCCCTGAAGTCGAGCCGAACCGTACCAAGGCGGGCACCGCTCGCACCGAAGAAGCTCGCGATGCTGTGCTCGGTCCGCGCCGAGGTCTCCACACCCACATAGACGGCGCCCTCGGCCGGTTGGCCGAAGCTCGACCTGCAGGCCATCACGCCCAGGCCGAGCGCGAGACGCCCCAGGAGATCGCGCCTAGTCGCCATCGGCTGCGGTGAAGCCAGCCGTTAAGCCGAGCGATCCCGGGAATTCGACCTTGAGGAAGTCCTCGTGAAAGAGCACGAGCTCGCCATAGCGGCGGATCTCGGCAGCGCGAGGCCCGTCCTCGGCTGCGATCTCGGTGAGCGTCGCAGTCTGCACCGAGAGGCTGTCGGCGACGCTCGCCGCAGTCTCGCCCAGCAGATAATACTCCATCGACCCGCCGAGATCCGGCGCGATGTCGAAGAGGCCGTTCGGCGTTTGGTAAAGCTCCGACAAGGCCCGAAAGCCGACGGCGATGCTCTCAAGGCCCAGCCCGCTTTGGGCCGCTTCGGTGCGCTCCGGCCGCGCTTCTCCCGGCGCCGCCCCCAACCCACGGAGGATCTTGAACTTGCGCAGCCGGTCGGCATAGACCACCGCCCCGGATAGCAGGACACGGATCAGCGCATCGACCGATGCATATGTGGCATTGCCTGCGGCAGCGGCATCGAAATCGGTTCGAAAGGGGCTGCCCGGCGTCCAGGCAATGACAATCTCGGCTGCAAGGGCCGCCTGGAATGCGGCAATGGCGGTTGCAAGATCGCAGGCGTAAGTCTCAGGCGCCATGGCCCCGTAGAGCAGGTCTTCGAGCGCCGTGAGATTTACCAAAGCGACGGACCGGCCGGCGAGACCGTCCGGTGCCAAAAGGGCTGGGTCCTCTGCACGGATCGCCGACCGGATGGCGCGCTGTGCGAAGCCCTTGGGATCTGGCCAAAGCTGCACGCGCATCGGCCCCTCAGCCGCCATGATCGGGCCCGTCCCGATCACGCTGACGCGCTGCCAGGCGAGGAATGTCCCGGCGAAAGCCTCATGAACCGGGCCGATCTCTGCGGTGTTGGCGCAATAGCTCTCGAGGGCCGATGTGAGCGCAGCGGCTGCCTCGGCTTGCGCCTGATAGCCCGGGAGGATGAACTCGTCGGCGGTGGCGATCAGACCCGACTGCAGGATCCCCGCTTCCTCAGGCGAAAACCGGGTGTCGGCCGGGGCGAGTGCTGGTAAGCCGAGCAGAAGGCCAAGAGCAAGTGCGCGCATCAAAGGCTCCGAAGGAAACTGAGCAGCCGTGCCCGCTCGGCCTTGGTATAGGCTGCGAAGGCGTCGCGCGCAGCCTCGGCCTCGCCCCCATGCCAGAGGATCGCCTCTTCCAGGGACCGCGCCCGGCCGTCATGCAGGAAATAGCTGTGGCCGTTGACCGTCTCCGTCAAGCCGATCCCCCAAAGCGGTTGCGTACGCCATTCCGCGCCCGCTCGGTCGCCCGTCGGGTTCTGGTCGGCGAGGCCCGGGCCGAGATCGTGCAGCAGGAAATCGCTATAGGGCCAGATCAGCTGGTTGCGCTGGGCGGGGGCGGCATCGGGGCGCGTTGCAAATTTCGGGACATGGCAGGCGGTGCAGCCAGCCTCATAAAACAGTGCCTTGCCGGCGAGGACCTGCGTGTCGTCGATGTCGCGCCGGGCCGGAACCGCCAGATTGGATGAATAGAACACCACAAGATCGAGCAGCGCGTCATCGACCTCTGGCATGCCCGCTGCATCGCCGTGAAACGCCTGTCGACAGGCAGGCTGCGCCGACGTGCAGTCGCCGTAGGCCGCAGGCCTCACCCGGGTGGAGAGCCCCATATCACTGCTGAAGGCCGCAGCGGTCTGAGCGAGGATCGATGGCGTCGTCGCCTTCCAGCCGAAGCGTCCGATCTCGTCGCCAACCATGGCCAAGCGACCGGAAATCCCGTCGCCATCGACATCTTCTGGATCGGCATTGGCGGCGATGTCCTCGGCTGCGATCGCCTCGATTAGCCCCAGCCCGATCATCGGCGGTGCCACCCGGGGATTGAGCGAGACACCCGGCGCGAGCCGCGCGTCTGTCGCATAAACCGGGCGGCGAAGCTCGACAACGGATCCGTCGGGATAGGTGAACGGCTCCACCTCGTAGGACACCCGCACGCGCCCTTCGCTGGCGAACCCGGCGATGGCGAGGTCCTGGAACTGCTGCCCGAAAACCGGGTCCGGCGCGCCCTCAGGGTCGCTCAGCCCGAACAGCATCGAGACCATGTTGATATCGCCCGGCTCCGGCGGATGGCCGCGCCCGTCCTTGATGTGGCAGCCCTGGCAGGAGCGCGCATTGAAGAGCGGCCCCAGCCCGTCCGATGCGATGGTCGAGGACGGCGCCGCCACCCAGGGTCGGTCGAAAACACCGTTGCCGATGAAGAAGTCCGACCGTTCCTCGAAGCTCAGCGCGGCGGAGGGCAGGGAAAAGGCGTTTCGGTCGAGGCGATCGAGATTGGTGCCGGTGCCGCCTTGGTAGCGCTCGAAGGGCTCGGGGCGGGTGAAATCGACGGTCGGAGCGAGGATCCGGGACTTGCGCTCAGCCCGGGTCTCGGCATCGGCGGTCAGGGCGCTGAGGAGAAGGGCGGCGAGGGCAGGCAGGCAGGGCACGGCTTGGCGCATGTCAGGTCTCCCAAAGGGGGGCCCGCCCCCAGCATCGCCACTCACTGCGTCGATGTTGCACTCATTCGAATACAGCCGCCGGTCTGTCGAGGCTGGTGGACCCTTCTACGGTGATCTCGGCGGCATCTACCGCGGCGACAAGGGCCTCGATGGTGCGGGTCTGGTCGATCAGCGCGTCGATAGCGGCTTGGACCACCGCGTTGCCCACGTCATTGCCGAAGCCGATCATCTGGTCATAGGCCTCGATGCCGCTGTCGGCGCGGGCTTTCATCGCCCCCATCGCCGCCATGGTGGCCGCGAACTTCTCCGTCATCTGCGCATCGAGATCGGGGTCGATGGTGGCCACGAGAGCCGAAAGCGACGGCACAGTTATCACAGACCCATCCGAGGTCGTGTAGGTCCCCTGATAGATCCCCTGCATTCCGAGCGCATTGTAATAGTGCGAGTTGTGGGTGTTATCGGCAAAGCAATCATGCTCCTCCTCCGGATCGTGGAGGATCAAGCCGAGCTTCATGCGCTCTCCGGCCAGCTCGCCATAACTCAGAGAGCCAAGGCCGGTCAGGATCGTTGCAAGCCCCTCGGCATCCGACTGGGCTGCGAGATCGGCTCGGGCCGCGCCCCCCGCTCCCCAAGCGCCCACGATGTCCTCGAGATCGGACACCAGGAGGCGTGAAGCCGCCGAGAGATAGGCAGCGCGCCGTTCGCAATTGCCGCCGGTGCAGGCTTGAATGTCGAAATCGGTGTGGGACCGCGCGCCGGCCCCGGCTCCGGTGCCGGCGAGATCCTGCCCCCACAGAAGAAACTCGATCGCGTGGTAGCCGGTCGCGACATTGGCCTCGACCCCGTCGATCTCATGCAGTGCTTGCAGCAGCGTCGGCGTGATCTCTGCCGCATCGACGGTTTGGCCACCGATCGAGAGCGACGCGTTGGCGATCACGTTCGCCGTGTAGAAGCGGTTCTCCTCGTTGTCCGCGCCGTAAAAGGAGACATCGACATAGTCGATCAGGCCTTCGTCGAGCGGCCAAGCGTTCACCTTGCCCTCCCACTCGTCGACGACCCGGTTGCCGAAGCGGAAGCCTTCCGTCTGCTGATAGGGCACGCGCGCGGCGAGCCAGGCATTCTTGGCGGCTCGGTGTGTCGCGGCGCTTGGCGCGGCGATGAACGCCTCGATCTTGGTGTGGAGCGTCCTCGCCGTTGCCAAGCTGTCGGCGTATTTTGCATGCGCGAGATCGGCATAGCCGTCGATCACCGCGCGGGCCGTCTGGGCCTGCAGCGGCATGGGGGCGCAGGCCAGGAAAACGGCGAGGCCAGCGTAGAAATTGCGGATCATCTCCTGCACCCTGTTTTTGTGCGACATCTCGCGGATGTGGTGAGGTTGATATACTCGACCTTTTTTGTCAAGATAATCCTGCGCAAGCGGCTTCACCTGCACGGTGTGCGTCCCGCGAGGCCCAACCCGATCGGAGAAGGAGACGTCACGTGCCCATGAATGTCCGCACCATCGCCGTTCTATCCGCTGCTGTTGTCGCCCTCACCAGCGCCGCTCCCGCTCCCGCCACGGCTCAGGAGGCCACGATCGCGGCACCCGCCCTGTCCACGGCCAACTACGATCCACAGCTCAGCGCTAAAGAGGCCGTCCTCGCCAATTGGGAGCTGGCGGCCTCGGGTATCCTCGCCGGTCATGTCGTGGGGCGGCAGGTCGTCGCCCTCACGCAGAAGGACCTGCCCTATGCCTCTTTGGCGCGACAGGCCAAGTTCGCCGAGAAAACGATCCTCCAGCGCTACAATTCTGCCGCTTGGATTTATGCGAGCGGCGACGCCGTGTCGGAAGTCGATGCCGCGGGGTTGCGGGCGATCGTCCTTGCCGTCGCTGCCGATTGCGCCGCTGATGATTGCCCGGAGGAACGCGCGGCGCTCGCGTCCGCTTTTGCCAGAGCGACCGAAGATCTGGCCGCCGCGGCGGCGACGGCACGCCGCGCTATCGACACCCGCAAGGACACCGTCGATGCGATCCTGATGGCCGAGCAACTGACCGTGATCGCCGACTATCTCGACAGCGGGGCCTGGGCAGAGAACCTGACCCTTGCGGAATTCGGTCGCGAGGGCGAGGAGGTCGCCGCCCGGATCGTCGGGACGATGGCCCTTTGGAAGAATGTCGAGCCTTATGTCGGGCTGACCGACCCTCAGGTCGACGCGGCAATCAATGCAGCGGCCCGCAATCTGTTGCGAACGCTGCGAGTTGTTACCCGCAGCAGCGCGACGCTTGAGCCCGCAGGCGCCGACATCCAGCGCCTCGAGGCGGCCGCCAAGGACCTCGCGGTGGAGTTTCGTCGGGCCGCGGCGCTCTTCTCTGCCTAGATGCGCCGGGCCGGTCTTCTCGGTGCCGCTCTTCTGATCGCCACAGCAGCGGCGGCGGCGGCAGCGCCTCCGCATGCGGCCGTCGATCAATGCCTTTATTGTCATCTCGACGAGGCCGGGACGCTCGACATCGTCGGCGTGCGCGCGCTTGCAGGGCTTCCGGCCGAATGGCCGTTTCTCTTCGAAGACGCCTTCGATCTCGATGGGGACGGGATTGCCGGGGCCATGCGCTTTGTCAGCGCGGGCGAGCGACCGCGTGCCGCGAAGTACGGGCAATCGCTCGCGGCCGCCAGCTTCGAGGATTTCGCGCTTATCGCCGGGGCGGCCCATGGGATCGACCTCTCGCAGCCAGCGGTGATGGCGGCGGTGAAGCGGGCCTTCCAGGAGCGTTCGTTGGATCCGCAGCTGCCTTTCGCAACGCTCGAGGCTCAGGCGCGCTTCGAAGCACGGGGCTGCGCGGCATGCCATGTCACGCGCAGTTACGTGTATCAGGGCAAGACCTACATGCCGCTGAGCGACTTCCTCTTGCACGACCTCGGCGCGGGGCCGCGGCGCACCAAGCCGCTCTGGGGGTGCCCGGACTGTCTCACCGGCCCAGGCCACGCGACACCGGCGGGGCCGATTATCGGCGACAGCTGGCCCCGGCAGCCCTGACGAAAAGAGGGGCCGCGTCGGAACGCGACCCCTCCGAGTTTGGCAGATGGCTCAGCGGAGCGAGAGATCGAAAGCCTCTTCCGGCAGCGCGAGCTGGAACAGGAAGACCTGACCGCCGCGGTCGGCGTTGACCTCCGACACCTGACCGCCCGATTTGGTGCGGTGCTGGACGACGCCCATGATCAGGTGCTCGTTCACGGGGATGGAGGCATTGATCTCGGCTTCGCCGGTGCCGGCGATCTCTTCCATGGTGTAGAAGCTGCCGTCCTCTTTACGGGCGAGCATCGCGGTGAGGTTCCACGAGCCCGAGAACTCCGAGGTGCGCGGCTTGTCGATGGCACCGGCGAGCGCAGTGGCACCGGCCTTGGCGCGGGGGCTCTCGTCACCGCCGGCCATGGCGAGGAAATAGCCGCGGCCGGGCTCCGCGAGCTGCATGGTCTCGGTGTTGAGCACGAGAATGTATTTGCGCTCGCCAAAGGCGTTGCCCGAGTCCTCGTCGGCGATCAGCAGGTCGGCATCCGAGCCCTTGATCCAGAGAAGGCCGTCCGGCGCGGTCGACTTGGCGACGCCGTTCTCGTCGGTCGCGTGGGTGCCCATGCCGCCATGCTTGATGCCCTTGTCGCCCACCTCGACGGTCAGCGAGCCGTCGATCGAGGAGAGGGTGCGGATGGCGACGCCGGTGAGGACCTCGGGCAGCGCGCCATTGGCGGCCTCCAGTTCCTCAGCGATGTTCGTGAGCTCGAAGCTCATATAGCCGCCTTCCTGGCTCATCGACTGAACCCAGCGGGTCTTGGTGACGTCCGGATCGACCGCCGGGTGCTCGGTCTTGCTGTCGCCGACCAGGAACATGTGGCCCTCGGGCTGCTCGTCCTCGGCCTGCCAAAGCGCCATCTCCGTCGCGCCCACGGCCACCGGCTTGTCCCAGCCGCCCCACTGATAAGAGGTCGGCGCGAAGGCGACCGGGAACTGATTGGCGGCGTCCGGGTTGGCCATATAGGCTTCCATCATCTTGTCGGTGACGGACGGCGCTTCGATACCGAGATCGGCGAAGGTCTCCATGGCGGCGGCGAGGCCGTAGATCTTGCCATGCAGCAAGCCGTTGCGAGCCAGGAACTGGTCACGCTCCGGGGCGTCCTCGGCAATCGGCGTGCCGTCCGCATCGGCGCCCTTGAGGCCGACATAGATCTTCAGCGGTGCCGGCTCGAGCTCATGGTTGTACCCGGCGAGCACCATCACGACGTAGTCGGGGTGCTGCGGGTTGATCGGCATGATCTTCTCATAGCCGGTCTGGCCGAGGGCGGGGACGGTGTAGGCGACGCGGTTCTCGATATCGGTGACGAGCGAGGCCAGCCCCATGCCCATATTGGTGTCCCACACCGACGAGACGACATCGCCGTCCTCGTTCTTGATGTCGAACATCCGCTGAATGTTCCACTCCTCGGCATTCAGCCACATATCATCGGCGACACCAATGCCGTCGCCGTATTTGTTGGCCGGCTCGTAGTAGGAACCGCAGAACGACTGGAAGAAAAAGTCCGCCTTCTGGAGCACGAAATCGGGTGCGAATTCGACAAAGACCCCGTCGGGACGCGCCTGGTTGCCCCAGATGCCGCCCTCGGATTTCGGCAGCACTTCGTCACCAAAGACATTGTAGACAGTGTCGAACAGGTGGCCCGAGGCTTTGAGGATGGTCGAAGCAGCGGCGTCGTTCTCGAGGAACTCGGCGAGGCCGGCGCGGTCATAGTCGAGGGTGTGGATGTGGCTGCCAGTAAAGGTGACGCCCGACGCCATTTCCCACGGATAGGTCTCGGTCGACATCGTGGCGTAGGATTCCGACTGATAGGCGACGCGCACGGTATCTTCATCCAGGAGCCAAGCGGCGTTACCGTCCGGCCAGCCGGTCAGCGCGCGCCCATGCGTTGCATCGACTTCGCCAACGGTCGCCAGCGCCTTCATGCGGCTAATGAAGGGAAAATCGATATCGGCCGACGCACCATCGACGATTTCGAAACCGTCGCCCGGGGTGCTGGCTTCGGCGACAAGCGCAGTGGTCTCGCCGATTTTCACCAGCGCGTCTTGGGCTTGGGCCGGCGCGATCAGGGCCGTTGTGGACAGAATGGCCGCCGCGAGGGAAACGGTGGTGAGCGGAAGGGTGGTTTTGCCAAGCATTGGCTAGCTCCAATTTCGAGGGGGAGTCGCACCGACGTGCGTAAGCCAAAGTTTACACTCAATATGCGACGTATTCTTGACAGTCCGTGAATGCCCCAACCGTCCCCTCGGGCCATGGCCCACGCACACGCGGGGCGCGCCCCCTCCCGGCACGGTCGCCGAGCCAACTCAAGCCGCGCCTGGGCCGGCCAATGTCGGCTGCCCCTTCCCTGATGTGTGACAGGCGCACGCGACGCGTGCGTTTGGGTCGCGTGCTTGACAGCAATGCACCTCTGGCCGCTCAGGCCAACCTGATGGCTCGGCACCGGGACATCGAGCGGGAGGGTTCACGCCACTTACCCCTGGCGGCGGGCCGGCTCAGCGCTGCAACGAGGCCTTCGGGGGCGTTACCCCCGCCAATCAGGCGCGCCCGGCAGTCATCGAGCAGACTGGCGGGTGAAGATCGGGCCGGTCGAGACCGCACGCACCTCGATACCTTCCAAATCCGCCGGCAATGAGACTGCTTTGGCCGTGTCTGCCACCAGTATCTCAACGGCAAAGGTTCCGCGGGCCTCACCCTTGCCGATCCCCACGCCCGCGAACCATGGTTCGCTCCCGTAGCGTTCGTTCAATCGCGCCTGCACGGCGCGGGCTTTTTCGAACGCATCGCTCATGAGAGGCCTCCCTAGATCACCATCTCAACATGGAGCGCCGAGAGCACATCCGCAAGCGGGTTTGCGAAGGTCATACCACGGTTCATGCTGCCGCCAGACCCCGACCCCGCGAACAGAAGGCCGCCGGGCTGAAAATCGTTGCGCAAGATCAGCGAGCCGCTGTCGCCACCATCGGAGAAGCGGTTTCGATTTACCGTTTCCACCCGGATCTGATTGTCGAAGCGTGCGACCAGCCCCCCGCCCATATCGACGCCGAGATTGACCACATTGACCGCGACAACCTCACCTTGGGTGTAATTCGTGGTCCGGCCATTCTTTACGACCAAATCTCCAGGCATCAAAGTAATCGGCGAGTTCGACGCGATCTGACCAACCGATGCCTCGGCGCCGTCGACAATATCGGCCGGGTTGACGCCGCGGCCGGTGTCGAGGCGGGCCCAGGCACAGTCGAGGAAATTGGCAACGCCGCCGAACTGGATCGTCACAAAACGGTCCAACGTCGCCACCTTGTCGCCAGCCGATCCGTTGTCGCTGCGGCCGGGCTGACGGATCGGATCGCCGATCTCGCCCGAATTCACATCCGCCAGAACGTGGTTGTTGGACACGATCCCGATGTCGCGGCTGGCCGTATCCTCGGCAAAGAAGCCGAGTGTCCCGACCGTGATCTTCGCGTGCCCGCAACCGGCACCGCCTTGGAGCGGATCTATCCGGGTGCGATGCCAACTCGACAGGGCCCGAACCCGGCCAGCATATCCGACACTGACTTCGCCTGCCGCAACACTGCTGATGCGGTCCATGATGCTGTCGCGGCCAAGATTACGGTTTTGATAGATGACCGACACCACGAAGTCATCCGCCTTGCCGTTGGGGCGGCGCGAGACCCCGATGGCGATGTCCTGCGTGACGCTGTCGGTCTTCGGGCTTGCCGTCGATCGCATGCTCGCTTCCGAACGCAATCCCACGATCCCATCTGGCCGCGCGACCCCTGCCGACAACGTGCGCGGCCTGCCCGCTGCTTTAGCAACATCGGCAAGGCGGGGATCGACGAGATCGGAAGGCCCCTCGCCCCCCTCTCCCAACTCCTTGAAATTGAGAACCTTTTTTAGAATCTCGATTTGGGCATTAAGGGCGTTGTCCATCTTCATTTGATTGATCCAATGCGACTGGCGTTTAATCCGAAAACCCAAGGTCCGGGCAGCAATAATGAAGCGTTGGGCCATCCCTGACCAGGCAATTTTTCCCGTGCCGCGACCGCCTCACCGTCGAAGCCCATTCACCGGCCACTTTGCGTCGGAGGCGCCTGCGGCGGGACAGTTTCAGCCTGCGGTTTTGACCCGGGCCGGGTGGTTGATCTCCACGAAGCGCGCCGGACCCAGATGGCCGGGGGCTGCGTGAAGGCGGGTTTCGTCGCAGAGCTCCGAGTGGGGGCGGGGAAGGCGGGAGGCGGCGGCGGCGCTCCCACCGGACTGAGACGCGGGTGCCCAGCAGGGGCGGGGCGGCGGGCCTGTCACCGGATCTGCGATGGACCGGCCCCACCCGTCAGCGGCTCCACAGCTCGGTGTCGGGGTGGAACTGCGACCAGGCGAACCAGAAGGCCTCGTGGCTGCCCAGATCGGCGCCGTCCGCGTCGACGGCCCGAATGCCACCGGCATCCAGTTCCAGCCGAACATTCTCATAGGTGATCTCCACCCCGGCCTTCAGGGCCGCTAAGGCCGTGCTCCGCTGGAAGGCCACCGGCGTCCCCGAGGCGGTGATCACCCCGATGACGTCCTCATGAACCGACAGCCGCGGGTCCACATCGCCAACCGGGAAGATCGGCCCGTTCGCATCCCGGCCGTTTCGGAAATCGAAGTCGCGGCCCAGCGCCAGCGCCTCGACCAAGACCGTCGTTTCCGGATGCGCGCGTTTCCAGGTCCCCCAGTCGGTGGTGACAACGCTCGCTTGCTCAAGCTGCACCCCCTGCTCTGCCAGCGGCCCGGTCACGGCCTTGCCGAGAAAGGTGTCGAAGACCGAGTAGGTGTTGATGTCGAACATCACCTTGTTCGAGCGGATCAGCAGCCCCGAGGTGCGCAAGACCGGCCGCTCGATGCCCTCGGGCAGCCGGTCGGTGAAATAGGCCTGGGCCGCCCCGCACAAGGTGCAATAGGGAATCCCGAGATCGCGCCCGCCCAAGGTGTCGTTGACCATCTCGCGCACTTCCATGATCCGCCGCGGATAGGCCCGATACGCGCCGTTAACCGCAATCCCAAAGACGATATCGTCGTCTTTCAGCCAAGTTGCGGCTTCGGCACTGCTCACTTCGGGATTGTCCGCGGCGGGGATGCAATTGCACGGGACGTCCGTGGTGTCATAGGCGCGGTTGTCGATCAGGACGCCGCCCCAGGAGACCAACCGCCAGTCGATCTCACCCTCGACGAAAATTCTCTCCCAACCCGGAATAAAGTTTGTAAATATTGCTCGCTTTGTCACCAAGTAGCCAGAATAGGCAGGAATGTCCCAAGCAATGAGGTAATCGGTGATTTCACCCCAGCGCCGCGGAGTCTTCAGCTCGACGCCGAGCAATTTTGCGGCAGCATCGGCCAACGCATCGTCGAACTGCCGGTTCCAGGTGAAGCGCAGCATATCGCTGATGACCCAGGCCACACGCGGATCCTTCGAGCGGACGATCTCGTCAAGCGCAATGGCCTGATCCCGGCCCCAAAACGATTGGGACACGCTCTCGACAAAGACCACATGAATAGCGGCTTGCAGATCTGCGGAGAGCGGCCCCTCGGGGATTGCGGGCGGCGTGCCGAAGCGTTCGATCACATGGTCGGGCAGCGGCGGCGCCGCTTGGGCCTGTCCCGCATCGCTGCGACCCAGCGCGAAGGCAATGAGCGACGCCAAAACGACGGCGCTGAACAGCGAGCGATATGCAGATTTCATCGGAGCGCCTTTCCCATGGCTTGTTCCTTTCGCGATGGACAGGTTGCCCCCCAACACGGGCTGGCCAGCGCGTCGCCATGAGACAGTCGTCACAAAACCCGCCGCGCCACCAATCACGTTGCCTCAGCAACCGGTGAAGAGGCGGGATCAGCGGCTTTCCGCAGATGCGGCGGAGAATGCAGACGCACGATCTGGCTGCGCGCCGAGAAACGCGAGGACGGCGTCGCAAACTCGGTCGGCCTCCGCGTCCGAGATATCGGCATAGAGCGGCAAGGCGAGAATGCGAGCACAGAGCCATTCGGTGACCGGAAGCTGGCCCGGACCCTCGGAATAGGGGCGCATCGCCGGCATCAAATGGAGCGGGGTGGCGTAATAGGCGCGGCTCGCGATGCCCTGCTGGCCGAGAGCTTCGCTTATCGCGTCACGCCTCTCGCTGAGGACAGCATAGACCGCATGGGCGCTGGCAACACCCGGCGGACAGATCTGCAGGTCCAGATGTCCGGCAAAGGCGGCATCGTACCGAGCGGCGACGGCGCGTCGGCGCGCCCGGTCGGCTTCGAAGACCTCGAGCTTGGCGAGCAGGACGGCGGCCTGAAGGGTATCGAGGCGGCTGTTCAGACCGGCGAGCTCGCCGCCGCCATGGACGCGGATAGCGCGGCAGCGGTCTGCAAGCTCGGCGTCATCGGTTAGAATCGCGCCTGCATCGCCCAGCGCGCTGAGCGGCTTCGTCGGATAGAAGCTCGTGGCCGTGACCGGCGCGAGGCCACCGACGGCCGCCCCGCCCAGCGCGCCGCCCATGCTCTGCGCCGCATCCGCCACCACCGTGAGCCCGTGCGCGGCCGCCACCTCGGAGATGGCCCGATAGTCCGCCGGGAGACCGAAGAGGTCGACCGGGATCACCCCCCGCGCCGTGAGACCGGCCGGCACCCGCTCGACCCGCCGCATCAGATCCGCCGGATCCATGGTGAAGCTAGACCGATCGACATCGCAAAAGACCGGCGTGGCCCCGACGGCAACCACGGCCCCCGCCGTGGCAACGAAGGTGAACGCAGGCACGAAAACCGCATCGCCCGGCCCGATCCCCTGCGCCATGAGGGCGATCTGCAGCGCATCCGTGCCATTGCCGACCGTCACCGCATGACCGACGCCCGCAAGCCCTGCCAGCGCCGTCTCCAGCTCCGCGACCTCGGGGCCGAGAACATAGCGGCCATGCTCGAGCACGCTGCGCAGACGGGCATCGATCTGGGAACGGAGGCGGGCGTACTGCGCCTGGGGGTCGAAAAGCGGTATCTGGCTGGCCGTCACACGGACACTCCTCGAGGTTGATCGCCGTCCCCGGGGGCGCCCTGCCCTGTCTCGGCGGACCGCGCTTCGGGCAGATGCTCCGCCACGAGCGCCCGATGCGCGCGCAGGCTTTCGGTGACGCGCTGAGCGATCACCAGCGCCGCGCGCCCGTCCTCACCGGTCACGAGCGGTACGCCCCCGGTCGCAACCGCCTCGATGAAACCCATAATTTCATCGCGCAGCGGGTCCTGCTCGCCGAACTCCCGTTCCTCGACATCGAAATTCGGGTTGTCGGCCTGCATCGTCTTACGGATGACGCCGACGCGGCGCTTGAGCAAATCGATCGACAGCAGACCGTCGGGCTGGAAGACACGGACCCGGCGCTCCGACTTAAACGCCACCCGGCTGGCGGTTACCGTCGCGACGCAACCGTTCTCGAACAAGAGCCGCGCATTGGCGATGTCCTCCTGCTGGCTCAGCACCGGCGCGCCGACCGCATCGACCGACTTGATCGGCGCATCGACCAGCGATGCGATGAGATCGATGTCGTGGATCATCAGATCCAGCACCACGCTCACATCGGACCCGCGCGGCCGGAACGGCGAGATCCGCAACGCCTCGATGTAAAGCGGCCTACTCACGCTTTGCAGCAGACCGATCTTGGCGCAGAAGAAGCGCTCCAGATGCCCGACCTGCAGAACAAGCCCTCCGGCTCGGGCGCGGCGAATGAGATCGTCCGCCTCGTCGACCGTGGAGGTGAAGGGCTTCTCAACAAGGACATGGACCCCGTTGTCCAGGAAGAATCGGGCAATTTCGTAGTGCGCTGCGGTCGGCACCGCGATCGTCACGGCGTCGACCTGCCCCAGCAGCGCGCGGTGGTCGGTCACAAGGCGGGTTCCATGACACTCGGCCACCTTGCGCGCGCGGTCGGGATCGACATCGACCACCGCGACAAGTTCGGCGCGTCCATCGGAGGCAAGCTTCTCGGCATGCAGGCGCCCGAAATGACCCACGCCCACAACCGCTGTACGAACTGGCTTCATGCGACCCGCCGATCCAAACCCGATCTGCGTCCGTGCCCTGCTCCGCGACAACAGCCGAACGCGCCTTTCGCGGCGCCATCAGCGCGGACGACGCCACCTTGGCAGGCTTATCAGCTTTTTCTCGGGCAGGGCAGGCGTTTTGCCGCGGAAACGACCGCCGGCTTTGCCCGGCGCCTCCATCTTTATGCAACCGCTGGCGCCGCTCGCTCAGCCGGGCCGGACCCGGGTCGAACCGTCGTGGCTCCCGGCCGACCACCGCGCGACGCGACGCCATCGGCGCTGAAACCAAAACCATTGCGGCGGGTCGGACAAGATCCACCGGCCGATCGCGGCGTTCACCTCAGCCATCGCGGCGTTCGGGTCGCACGGGGTAATCTCGGGTTCGAACCGGACCTCGAAGCGTCGCTGCCCCGTGTTTCTGAAGGCTACCGCGGGCACCAGCGCCGCCCCGGTGCGCTGCGCGATTTGCGCCACGGAGGTGGTTGTCTGCGCCGGATGATCGAGGAAAGGGATCAAAGGCGCACCAGTGCTCCGTTGGTCGACCAGGATGAGCACCGCGCCGCCCCGAGAGACATGAGCGATGAGCCCGCGCAACCCCTTCGCCCCCTTCTGCAAGACCGGCTGGCCAACCTGCGCGATCAGGCTTTGAGCATGGCGGTCGAGATAGCGGTTGTTGAAAGCGCGGTAGAAGATGCCGCAGTCGACACCAACGCGGCGCGTCGCCGCCCGGATCGCCTCCCAGTTGCCGAAATGGGCGCTTACCAGGACGACGCCGCGCCCTTCTTTGATCGGCCCTGTGACGTGCTCCAAGCCCTCTACGGCGATCTCGAGCCGGTCCAAGAACCGGTCGAGATGGGCATATTCGACCATCAGGCGGGTGAAAGCCGCGCCGGTGCTCCGGATCAGCGTCTCGCGCCTCGCATGGTCGCCGTCCGGGCGGACGAGATCGAGATTGTCGGCGACGCGCCGGCGCCAGGACGGGACGACCTGGGCGAGGCGGCCGCCGAGGGGGGCGATCAGCCCCGCGAGGGTCCAAACACCCAGCGGCCGCGTGAGCCTGTGGAACCCCACCGCAAGCGCGAACAACACCCATTGGCCCGCGCGAACCCGCCAGAGATCGCGCGTCGCGGCAGAGGACGGCCGGGACCCGCGCCGGCTCATGGCGCAACCGGTCGGCCGGCGGGGATCGCGTTTCCGGCCGCGGGAGGCGCCATCCCCCAAAAGGCCCGCGGGCGGCGCTCCGCCCTGGCGCAACCTCCGATGGTGCAGCGACCGACCGCCGCCATGTCCCCGGCGTTGCGAACACGACCCTCAGCGGCCCGAATACCCAGACTTCCAGCCACGAAATCCCCCTGGCGACCTGCGCGCCCCTGCGCGCTCCTGACCAGAAGGGATACGCGCTTTGAGCGTTGGTGCGACACCCCAGCGAAAAGGGCCAGAGCCGATCCGCCAAAGAGGACCGCTGGAAAGATCCTGGGCAAGATCCGCACCGATCCGAAATTCCTTCTTTCGCGTGCCACGTGCAAGTGTCTCGGAAACCTAACAGATCCTATTCGGAACGCGGGTGGTCGGGCGTGACGCTCCCGCCTGCCGCCCCTTAGGTCAACCAAATTTCGCGCAACCGTCATCGGCGTAGCGCACGAGCCGTTCAACCTTGTGCCGACGCTAGCAATCACTGCGCGCGGCCGGACCCGGGGGATATCCATGACGCAGAAGGCAGTTCTTATCGGCATCGACGGGGCTCAGCTCGAGAAGCTGTACCTTCTTTCGTTGCGGGACGAGGCGACCGAGATCACCGATCTCGACATCGTCGAGACCTTCACCGGTGGCTTTACCGGCACCGGGACCGAGCAGGACACCTCCTCCGGCCCCGGCTGGTCGACGCTGCTCACGGGCGTTTGGGTCGACCAGCACGGCATCCCCAACAATAGCGGCCAGCCGATCAATGCCGAAATCGACAGCCTCTTCGAGCGGGTAGATGCCGGGATCGAGGACGCGGTGATCGCCTCGGTGGTGAACTGGGCGCCGATCAACGAGCAGTACTTTGCGCGCGAGGCCGGACTGCTCGACGAGCCGGCGGTGATCGACTTTGTGATCAGCGGCCTTCCGGATGCCGATGTTGCCGCGACGACGGCCGATCTGATCACAACCGAGGGGCCGGACTTCACCTTCGTTCAGCTCGACGAGACCGACGCGGTGGGCGATGCGCTCGGCTTCGGCGAAGAATACGACCAGGCGCTGATCAAGGCGGCCGCCGAAGTTGGGCAGATCATCGACGCCGTCGAAGCGCGCGAGGCCGCCAACCCCGATGAGGACTGGATCGTCCTGATCTCCACCGATTCGGGCCGCGACGGGGCGCTTGGCCTGCGTGATGGCGGTCAGGAGCCGAGCCAGAAGCGTACCTTCATCGCTTCGACCGAACCGCTCGCCGTCTTCGACGCGCCGGTGCCGGCAACCTCGGCCGCGCCGACCGTTCTCGATCATCTCGGCATCCCCTTCGAGCTCGGCCAACTTGAAACCGGTTCGCTGCTCGACGGCGCCCAGGATCCGCTGCCGCCGGTGCTCGAGGAAATCGTCAGCCCCGCCAATGGCGAGACCTTCGTGGCTCTCGACACCGATCTTGTCGCAACCTTTAGCGAGCCGCTCGCCATTGGCGCGGGCTCTGTCCGCTTGATCGACGCGGCCACCGGGACCGAGGTGCAGAGCGTCGACATCGCCTCCGACGCGGTGGCCCTTGCTGGGGACACGCTCACCGTCGATCTGCCAGAAAACCTCGACCCCGGCACCCGTTACATCGTCAACATCGATGCAGGTGCGGTGACCGATCTGCCAACGGCGGCACTCGGCGCGGTCTATTTCGAGGAGGACTTCGAGGGCCTCGTCGACGATTTGGGCCCCTTCGTCAGCGAGACCGAGGCGGGCGGTGACGGCACCGACTGGACCGCAACCCTGCCCGAAGGCTGGAGCCAGGAGAACAACACACCAACAGGCGGGCCGGCGGAGTTCTTCGGCTGGACGTTCCTTAACGTTAACTCCTGGATCGCCACCGAAGACGACCAACGTCGTGCGGAGTTCGTCAATGCCGGGGGTGTCGTGGCTGTCGCCGACCCGGATGCCTATGACGACGGCGCGACCGATATCGACCCGGACCTCTTCGACGCCGCGCTCAGCACACCGGCGATCGACATCAGCGCCGCGCCAGCGGGCAGCTTGGTCCTCGCCTTCGACAGCTCTTGGCGTGACGAGGACGCCCAGGAGGCCGCGATCACCGTTGCTTACGACGGCGGCGAGGCGATCGAGATCCTGCGCTGGAGTTCCGACCCGGAGAGCCCGAACTTCAAGGACGACGCGCCAAACGAGCGGATCCTCCTGCCGCTGGAGAACCCCGAGGGTGCGAGCTCGATGGAGATCACGTTCGACATGCCCCAAGGCGGCAATGACTGGTGGTGGGCGCTCGACGACATCGTCGTGGCCGAGAGCGAAACCGGGCTTGTGACGAACGATTTCCGCGGCATCTCCGACACGGAGACCTGGAGCTTCACCACCGACGAGGCAGCTGCGCTGAACAACCTCTTCTTCGAGGATTGGGAGAGCCTTGCGGACGAGCTCGGCCCCTGGGTCAGCCCGTCGGAGAGCGGCGGCGACGGCACCGACTGGACCAACACCCTGCCCGAGGGCTGGTCGGTGCTGAACAACACCCCCGAAGGCGGCCCGGTCGAATTCTTCGGCTGGACCTTCGTCGACGTGAATTCCTGGACCGTGACCGCCGGGGACCAGCGCCGCAGCGAATTCACCAACGCGACCAATGTTGTCGCCGTTGCCGACCCCGACGAATACGACGACGGTGACATTTCGATCAGCCCCGACCTCTTCGATGCCGCTCTCGTGAGCCCGGAGATCGACATCGCGGGCGTCGACGCCGGTCGCCTGCGCCTCACCTTCGACAGCTCTTGGCGTCCCGAGGACACGCAGGAGGTTCGCCTCCTCGCTGCCTATGACGGCGCCGAGCCGGTGGAGCTGCTCAACTGGAGCTCCGACCCCGCCAGCCCCAATTTCAAGGACGTCGCCACCAACGAGACGTTGATCTTGGATCTCGACAACCCGGCCGGCGCGGAGACGGTCCAGTTCACTTTCGACATGCCGGTCGCCGGCAACGACTGGTGGTGGGCGGTCGACAACCTTTCCGTCGATGAGGTGGTCCCCGCCGCCGATACCGTGCTCCTCTTCGCCGAGGATTGGGAGAGCCTCGCGGACGATCTCGGCCCGCTGGTGAGCGATACCGAAACGGGCGGCGATGGGACCGACTGGACCGCGGCCGCACCCCAGGGGTGGACCGTCTCGACCGGCACCACACCCGCCGGCGGCCCTGCGGAGTTCTTCGGCTGGACCTTCTTCGACCTTGGAACATGGGTGACCACCGCCGAGGACCAGGACCGCGGCGGCTTTACAAACGCCGCCGGTGTCGTGGCAGTGGCCGACCCCGACGAGTATGATGATGGCGCGACCGATATCGACCCGGATCTCTACAACACGACGCTGACGAGCCCGGAGATCGACGTCTCAGGTGTCGGCGCAGGGCCGATCACCATCAGTTTCGACAGCTCCTGGCGCCCCGAGGATGCACAAGCCGCAGCCTTCAGCGTCCGATACGAGACACCCAATCTGCAGGTCCTCGACGAACTCTTCGCCTGGAGCTCAGACCCCGCGAGCCCGGATTTCAAGCCGGATGCCGTCAACGAGCGGATCTCGCTTTCCTATGATCTGCCGGACGGGGTCGACGCGATCAGCTTGGTCTTCGACATGCCACAGGGGGGCAACGACTGGTGGTGGGCCGTCGACAACATCACCGTGGAGGGTCCCGCAGCCGCCGCGGAACGGGTCACGCTGCTCACCGAGGATTTCGAGGGGCTGCCGCTGCAGCCCTTCGAGAGCGCGACCGAGACCGGCGGCGATGGGACGGACTGGACCGCCGTGGCGCCCCAGGGCTGGACGGCCGATCCAGGCACAACGCCCACGGGCGGCCCGGCGGAGTTCTTTGGCTGGACCTTCCTCGATCTCGGCGCCTGGATCGCCACCGAAGAGGACCAGGACCGCGCCGGCTTCACCAATGCCGCCGGCACCGTCGCGGTTGCCGATCCGGACGCCTATGACGATGGCGCAGCCGATGTCGACCCCGACCTGTTCGAGGCTTTCCTGAGCGCGCCCGAGATTGATCTGACCGGCATCGCGGCCAATTCGCTCCGGGTCGAGTTCGACAGCTCCTGGCGCCCCGAAGACGCCCAGGAAGCCCGGCTGGTGGTCAGCTATGACGGTGGCGAGCCTGTGGAACTTCTGCGCTGGACCTCTGACCCGGCCGATGCGGACTTCAAGCCCGACGCGGTCAATGAAGCGCTCTCCTTCGACCTCGCAAATCCCGCAGGCGCCGAGAGCGCTGTCATCACCTGGGAGATGCCGGCTGGCGGCAACGACTGGTGGTGGGCGATCGACAATGTGGCCGTGACCGGGCTTGCGGTTGGCGACGGCCTCGGCCAGGGGCTCAGCGAAGAGGCGGCGCGCACCGTCGTCTATCTCTACGAGACCGGGCTCGACCGCGACGGCAACATCGACACCGACGGCGCCAATTTCTGGATCGACCAGCGCGAGGCCGGCCTCAGTGAACTCCAACTCGCCGGCGCCTTCCTCAACGCCGACGAGTTCCAGGAGACCGCCGAAGCCTTCTTGGGCGATGGCACGGATCTCACCGACGCCAATATCCGTGACGCCGCGGTGTTCAGCGACGACGATTATGTGGAGTTCCTGTTCCAGAACACCTTCGACCGCGCTTCCGATGCGGCCGGTTTCGAGTTCTGGTCGGGTCAGCTCGACACGCTGCGCGCCAATCCGGAGACGGCCGACACCGCCCGCGAGACGCTGCTGCTCGCCTTTGCGACGAGTGACGAGAACACCGAGCAACTGACCTTCGTGCAGGACTTCGAGGAAGTTGCGCCGGGCGAGTGGGATTTCGTCACCACCTGATCAGCTAAATCGTCCTGGGCCGGCGCTCCGGTGCGTCGGCCCGAGGACGCAGGCTCAAAAAGGCTCACCCAAGCAGACGATAGCTCGCCCCCGGCTCACTCGGCGAGGTGGCAGGCGACACGGGTCTCGCCGAGATGGCGCATCTCCGGTCGCTCGCGCTTGCATCGCTCCACCGCCAAGGGACAGCGCGGGTGGAAGGCGCAGCCTGAGGGTGGGTTGATCGGGTCCGGGATCTCCCCCTTGGGCGGGTCGATCTCGCGGCCGAAGGCATCCATGCGGGGAGCCGCGTCGAAGAGCATCTGCGTGTAGGGATGCTTCGGTGCCTCGAACAGCCTGTCGCGCGGGGCCTCCTCCACCAGCCCCCCAAGATAGAGCACGCCGATCCGGTCGGCCATATGCTGCACCACCGTGAGGTCGTGGCTGATGAAGATGTAGGTGAGGCCGAGGTTCTCGCGCAGATCCGACATCAGGTTGAGCACCTGGCTCTGGACCGAGACGTCGAGGGCGGAGGTCGGCTCATCGCAGACGATGAGGCGCGGACCCGACGCGAGCGCCCGGGCGATGCAGATGCGCTGACGCTGCCCGCCGGAGAACTCATGGGGGAACTTGTCGGCATCGACAGCGGACAGGCCCACCTGCTCCAGCATCCGCTCGGCAAGCCCCTTGGTGTCGCCGCCGCGGGCCGTCACCGGCTCGTTGACGATGTCGCGCACCCGCCAGCGCGGGTTCAGCGAGGCGTAGGGGTCTTGAAAGATCATCTGGACATCCGAGCGAACCCGGGCGATGGCAGCCGGGTCGCGCTCGCTGGCGAGGTCGACCCCGTCGATTTCGACATGACCCTCCGACGCCGGAACCAGCCCGACCACGATCTTGCCGATGGTCGACTTGCCGGAGCCGGACTCGCCGACGAGCGCATAGACGCTGCGTTCCTCGACCTCGAAGGAGACGTCCGAGACGGCGGTCAGCAGCGCCCGCTTGCGGCCCTCCAGCACGCGGTTGAGCCAGGGCTTGGAGACATCGAAGATGCGGGTGAGCCCGCGCACGGCGACCAAGACGCTCACGGGTGCTCTCCTTCCGCTTCTGACGGGACGCCGAGCGGGAACCAGCAGGCCGCCCGCCCGCCGCAGGTTTCGACCCTAGGGGTGTCCTCCTCCCGGCAGCGCGTCGCGGCCCGGTCGCAGCGGGGGTGGAAGGCACAGCCACGGGGGAGGGCATCGAGCCGCGGCATGGCACCCGGGATCTGGCGCAGCCGCCGCTGGCCGCGGCTTGCAAGCGGGGTCGAGGCCATCAGCCCCGCCGTGTAGGGGTGACACGCCTCGGTCAGCACCTCGCGCACCGGCCCGATCTCCGCGAGCCGCCCGGCATACATCACAGCCACCCGGTCGGCGGCTTCGGCGATCACGCCCATATCATGGGTGACCAGCATCACCGCCACGCCCCGCTCGCGGCAAAGCCGCTTGAGCAGCGCCACGATTTGGGCCTGGACCGACACGTCGAGGGCGGTGGTCGGTTCGTCCGCAATAACCAACTCGGGCTCCGCGCAAAGGGCCAAGGCGATCACCACCCGCTGGCGCATGCCGCCCGAAAATTGATGCGGATAGCTGCCGATGCGTTCGGCCGCGGCGGGGATGCCCACCTCCTCCAGAGCGGCCACAGCGCGGCGGCGCGCCTCAGCTGCATTCACCGGCAGATGCTCGAGGATCGTTTCGGTCAGCTGCTCGCCGACAGTCAACAGCGGGTTGAGTGAGGTCAGCGGGTCCTGAAAGATCATCCCGATCCGCTTGCCGCGCAGCCGGCGCATCTCCTCGCGAGGGACGCTCTGGATCGGCTTGTTGCCGAGGAGCACCTGGCCGGAGGCGATCCGCGCAGGTGGATCGAGCAAGCCGATCACCGCGTTCCCGGTCATCGACTTGCCGGCCCCCGACTCGCCGACGACACCGAGGATCTCGCCCGCGGCGATGTCGAAGCTCACGCGGTCGACAGGGCGCAGCACACCCCGGCGCGTCGGGATCTCCCCGACGAGCTCGCGGACGGAAAGGACGGGGGCGCTCACCGTAGCCTCGGGTTCAGCGCATCGCGCAGCCAGTCGCCCAGCAGGTTGATCGAAAGCGCCAGCGCAAGGAGCGTCAGCGCGGGGAAAAACAGGATCCACCACTCGCCGGAGAACATGAACTCCTGACCGATGCGGATGAGGGTGCCCAGCGACGGCTTGGTCGGTGGCGCGCCCACACCGAGGAAGGAAAGCGTCGCCTCGGCGATGATCGCGAGCGCGAGGCTGATGGTTGCGATCACCAGCACCGGGTTGAGCACATTGGGCAGGATGTGCCGTGTCATGATGGCGAACTGGGTGCGCCCGGCGAGCCGCGCCGCCTGGACGTATTCGCGGTTCTTCTCCACGAGCGTCGCCCCCCGCACGACCCGGGCGAACTGCACCCAGTCCGACAGGCCGATCGCGAGGATCAACACCCAGATCGCCATCTGGTCGCGGTATTCGGGCGGCGTGATCCCCTTGGCGATGCCGAAGATCAGCATGGCGACGAGGATCGCTGGGAAGGTCAGCTGCACATCGGCGATGCGCATGATGATCGTCTCGGGCCAGCCGCCGAGATAGCCCGCGAGCAGTCCGAGCATCACCCCCAGCACCAGCGCCAACAACACGGCCGAAAACCCCACGAAGAGCGAGATCCGCATGCCGTAAAGGATGGTGGAGAAGACGTCGCGGCCCTGGTCGTCGGTGCCGAGGAAGAAGCTCTCGCCGGTGAAGGCGTTGGGCTGACCGGGCGGGGTGAAGCCGTTCATCAGGTTGAGCGTCGAGGGGTCGAAAGGATCGAAGGGCGCGATCAGCGGGGCGAAAATCGCCGCCATCACCAGGACGATCACCACGATCGATGAGATGATGGCGACGGGCGCCCGGCGGAACGCGTAGAGAAAGTCGCTGTCGATCGCGCGGCGCAGCCTGCCCGGCGCGCGCCCGGGCGGCGATGTCGTCTCGGTCATTTGCCTCTCCCGGCGGTTCTGTCGGCGCGCAGGCGCGGGTCGATCGCGAAATAGAGCATATCCACGATCAGGTTGATCCCCACGAACATCACCGAAATCAGCATGAGATACGCCGCCATCACGGGGATATCGACGAACTGGATCGCGTTGATGAAAAGCAGCCCCACCCCTGGCCACTGGAACACCGTCTCGGTGATGATGGCAAAGGCGATGATCGAGCCGAGTTGCAGGCCGGTGATGGTGATGACCGGCACCAGCGTGTTCTTCAGCGCGTGGTGGAAGTTGATCGCCCGGTCCTTGAGCCCGCGCGCGCGGGCGAAGCGGATATAGTCGGCGCGGAGCACCTCGAGCATCTCGGTGCGCACCAGCCGCATAATGAGCGTCATCTGGTAGAGCCCCAGGGTGATGGCGGGCAGGATCAGCGCCTGAAGGCCCGAGGCCGTAAGGAAGCCGGTGGTCCACCAACTGCCGAGCTCGCTGACCTCCCCGCGTCCGAAGGACGGCAGCCAGCCGAGCTCCACCGAGAACAGGTAGATGAGCAGGATCCCGATGAGGAAGGTGGGCAGCGAGACGCCGATCAGCGAGACCGTCATGATCACATTGGCTGCGACCCCGCGCCGCCTGATGGCGGTGAAGATCCCGAGCGCGATGCCGCCGACAAGCGCGAGCAGCCCGGACACGAGTGCAAGCTCCAGCGTGGCGGGCAGCCGCTCGATCAGGATCTCGGCCACAGGGCGCCCCTGGCGGTAACTCAGCCCGAAATTGCCCTGCGCGGCCTGTTCGAGAAACCGCCAGTACTGCACGACAAAGGGCTGATCGAGGCCGAGCGTCTGGCGCAGCCGCTCGACGTCTTCCTGGGTGCGTTCCTGACCCAGCATGTTCTCGACCGGGTCCCCGACAAAGCGGAACATCGAGAAGGCCACGAGCCCCACGACGAGGAGCACGAGAAAGGACTGGGCCACGCGGCGGATGATGTAGGCGAGCATCTGGCGCTCCCCGCAGGAGGGACGCCGCGCCCCCGGCAGGGACGCGACAGAGGGGTGGCGACCCAGGCGGACCGCCGCGGAGATCAGTTCATGGTGAAGAACTTCATCTTCGGATCGTCCTCAGGGGACACCTCGATGCCCACCGCCTCGGTCATGCCCCAGTTGAGCACCTGGTGATGGATCGGGATGTAGAGCTGCTCGTCCTGCACCACCTGCCAGATCTCCGCGATGGTGGCGTTGCGGGCGTCGAGATCGGTCTCGGAGGCGAGGCTCACGATCTTGGCGTCGAGCTCGGGGTTGGTGTAGCCCGTGCCGTTCCAGGAGCCGCGCTCCTCGCCGCGGGTGTGGACGAGGAAGTTGAAGATATACTCGCTGTCATAGGTCGGGACGCCCCAGCCGAGCATGTAGAAATCGGTCTGCCCATTGGTGATCAGCGGGAAGTGCTGCGCCTTGGGCTTCGCGTCGAGATTCACGGTGATCCCGATCTGGGCGAGCATGCCGACGGTGGCCTGGCAGATCGCCTCGTCGTTGATGTAGCGATCGTTGGGGCAGTCGAGCTGGATCGAGAAGCCGTCCTCGTAGCCGGCCTCGGCCATCAGCGCCTTGGCCGCCGCGACATCCGTGGCGCCGGCCGCGTCCATCTCCGCGGTCCAGCCGTTGACGAAGGGCGGCGCGATCATGCCCGCGGGCTGGCTCTGCTGACGCATCACGACCTGCTTGATCGCGGCGCGGTTGATCGCGAGCGACATCGCCTTGCGCACACGCACATCGGCGAGCGGGTTGGCGCCCTCGATGTTGTCGCGCTCGATGTCGTCGGCGCCCAGGTTCATGCCGAAGAAGATCACCCGGTTCTGCGGCGCGGTCTTGACGATCAGGCCGTCGGTGCTCGCGACCCGGGCGAGGTCCTGCACCGGCACATCCTGGATGAAGTCGACCTCGCCCGACAGGAGGGCGGCGACCCGGGTGGCGGCGTTCTGGATCGGGGTGTAGACGATTTCGGTGACCTCGAGCGGGAACTCGCCGATGCCCCAGTAGTCTTCGTTGGCCGTCAGCACCGTGCGCACATCGGGCTCACGCGAGACGAGCTTGTAGGCGCCGGTGCCGTTGGTGTTGGTCGCGGAGAAGGTGACCTCGCCGGCGCTCATGTTCTGCACGGCCACGGCGTCGTTCGCCTCGGTCCAGCCCTTGTCCATCATGAAGAGGTTGGTGAGGTTCGACGGCAGGATCGGGTTGGGGCCGTCGGTCACGAACTCGACCGTATGATCGTCGACCGCGCGAACCTCGACAACCGAAGTCAGCAACTCCTTCATCGCGGAGTTCTCGGACTTCGCGCGGGTGATCGAGAACACCACGTCCTCGGCGGTGAAGTCGGCACCGTCGTGAAAGGTCACCCCCTGGCGCAGGTTGAACACCCAGACATTCGGGTCATCGGCCTTCGGCGCCCAATCGGTCGCCAGCGCCGCCTGGATCGCGCCGGACATGTCGCGGATGATCAGCGGCTCGTAGATCTGGTGCGCGACCGTGTGGGTCGGTCCCTCGTTTTGGGCGTGCGGGTCGAGGGTGAGCGAGTCGCCGGCACGCGCCCAGCGGAGAGTTTCGGCGGCGGCCGGCATCGCGGTGGTCGCGATCAGCGCGGCGGCTATAGCGGTTGTCGCTTTCATGACACGTTTCCCTGTTCGTTCTGCCACCGCTCTGTCGCGGCGCACCCAAGCCTTAGCCAATCCGTTCAACAAATCAATCCGACCCGTCCCGATGAACCCCGTCCGCGGGCCAGTCGAGCGCCGATGCCTCCGAGGATTGCGCCCGCCGCCACGCCCTGCCAATCAGAAGGGGCGGACAGCGAGGGAGCGCCGATGACCACCCGGTTCGAGAAGTCCTTTACCCAGCAAGAGCCGATCCCCGAGGAAGCGATCGCCCGCGCCGGCGAGCTCCTGCGTTCAGGCCGGCTCCACCGGTATAACACCGCCGCCGGCGAGACCTCGGAAGCCACGCGTTTGGAGGCGGAATACGCCGCCTGGCAGGGCGCGCGCTTTTGTCTGGCGCTGACCTCCGGTGGGCAGGCGCTGCAGATCGCCCTGCGCGCCACCGGGGTTCGTCCGGGCACTAAAGTTCTCGCCAATGCCTATACGCTGGCCCCCGTGCCTGGGGCGCTCCACGCCACGGGCGCAGAGGTGGTGCTCGTGGAGATCGACGAAAACTGGCACACAGACATCGCCGATCTTGCCGCCAAGGCCGAGGCCACCGGCGCCACGCATCTGATGCTGTCCCATATGCGGGGCCATATCTGCGACATGGACGCGGTGCTCGAGGTTGTCCGCGCCCACGGGCTGACGCTGATCGAAGACTGCGCCCACACGATGGGCGCCCGCTGGAAGGGCACGCGCTCGGGAAATTTCGGCCATGTCGGCTGTTTTTCCACCCAGACCTACAAACACATGAACTCCGGCGAGGGCGGCTTTCTGACAACCGACGATCCGGAGATCGCCGCGCGGGCGGTGGTGACCTCGGGCTCCTACATGCTCTACGGCACCCATGGCGCGATCCCGGAGGAGGAGGTGTTCCGCCGCCTGCGGCTTGAGGCGCCCAACTGCTCGGCCCGGCTCGACAATCTGCGCGCGGCGCTGTTGCGGGCCCAATTGCCGAGGCTTGAGGACAACATCCGCCGCTGGAACGACCGCTATGACGTGCTCGCGCGCGGAGTGGCCGAGATCCCCGGCCTCAGGGTGCCGTCACGGGCGCAGCACGAGGCCTATGTGGGCTCCTCGTTTCAGTTCCAGGTGACAGGCGCCCCACCAGAGCGGATCCCCGAGCTGCTGGCCCGCTGTGCGGAACGGGGTGTGGAGATCAAGTGGTTCGGCGCCGCCGAGCCCAAGGCCTTCACCAGCCGCTTCGACAGCTGGCGCTATCTGGGCGATGTCCCGGATCTGCCGCGGACCCGGGCGGTCTTGGCAACCACCTGCGACCTCCGGATCCCGTTGACTTTCGAGCCGGAGGACTGCGCGACCATCGTGCAGATTATCGCTGAGGAGATGGCGGCCACCTCTGCGGCGCGCCCGGCTTGAGGCGTCCCCCCCCCGCCACGCGAGAACAGGCCGGCGGCCCGCCACCGGCCCTGGCGAGGCTCGCTGATCGGGCGCTGCTAGCGCGGTTTGGGTGAGCTGCGGGTCACCCCTCGCTGAGCTTTAGGTGAGCCCTCAGTCGCGCTCCCATCCCACGCACCATCGACCCGATCTAAAAACCAAGATATTGACGACCACCCGAGATACGAAGCTGGATAACTTGAAAAATCCTTGGCGTGCCGCCCTCCGCGCCGGCTTTGAATAAGCTTCAATATACTTGGAGGCTGCGCAATGGTGAAGCTTGAACGCGTTTTTATCGCGCGCTCTGACTACGCCCCAGAGCTTGAGGCGGCTGCGCTGAGGCATGCGGCGCGGTGCTGGTGCGTCGTCCCCCTGAGCCCGGGCGAGAAGGTGCCCCCAGGCGGCTCGGGCGGATATCTCGGCGCCAGCAACGACCCCGATCAAATTCGGCGCTGGTGGAGTGACGGCATCGAAAACAATATCGGCCTTAATCTTGAGCGTTCGGGTCTCGTCGCGCTCGCTGTAGATTCGTATAAACCCGGATGCAACTTCGACACGCTACGGGGCGGCGAAGACATGCCCGAGACCCTGTGACCTGAGCTCCTGAAACTCCTCCAGAAATGGGTAGAGTCCGTCCAAACGATGGCGACGGACAATGAAGCGATCTTCACGCTCTGCGCGCCGCTCCGCGACGTCAGCGAGGAGCAGATCGTCGCGCTCCTGAAGGAGCAGGAGAGCGGGGTGTCGACGGCGGATGTCTGCCGCCGGCAGGGGATCAGCTCGGCGACGTTCTACAAGTGGAAGGCCAAGTTCGGCGGGCTTGAAGTTTCGGATGCGAGAAGGCCGCGAGCCCTCGAGGCATCGCGCAGCGATGGGCGCGCAGCGTTGAACGCCGCGTCGGCTGGCACGACATCGCGCCCGGCAAGCCTCAGCGAGACACGCCTTCGCCGATGACGCTGCGCGCCCGTCGCTGCGCGACGTCATCGGCCGGCTCCGGGACGAGTGCCTGAACGAGACCCTGTTCTCGTCGCTCCCGCAGGCCCGCGCCGTGCTCGCGGCATGGCAGGCAGACGACAACCGCCTGCGCCCTCACTCCGCCCTCGGAAACGCGTCACCGGCG
>JBHJGY010000076.1:0-12144 GCA_050331335.1 Pikeienuella sp. | reverse complement strand
CCCGTTCACGCCGCTGCGCATACCGCTGATCTTCAACCTGCGCCGCGACCCCTATGAGCGCTCCTACCGGACCTCCAACACCTATTACGACTGGCTGCTCGACCGGGCCTATTTCCTGGTGCCGGCCCAGGCCTATGTGGGCCAGTTCCTGGCGACCTTCGAGGAGTATCCGCCGCGCCAAAAGGCGGCGAGCTTCAGCCTCGACGAGGTGATGGAGAAGCTCTCAAGCCCCGGCGCGCGCTGAGCTCACGCTGGCAACCGGCGCCGCCCGCCAAAGCGCGGGCGGCGTTCCTTTCTGCGGGAGTCTGTCATGCGCATCCTCGTTTTGTTCCTGACGGCCTGCATCGCCGCCCCAAGCTTCGCCGATCCGCTGCCCTCTTGGCAGGCGACCGAGGCCAAGGCGCGCATCATCGCCTTTGTCGAGGCGACGACCGACCCGGCGAGCCCCGATTTCGTGCCCCAGGCCCAGCGGATCGCGACCTTCGACAATGACGGCACGCTCTGGGCCGAGCAGCCGGTTTACTTCCAGTTCTTCTTTGCCATGGATTATCTTGCCGAACGTGCCGAGGCCGATCCGGGCCTGCTCGCGACCGACACGCTGAAAGCTGCTGCGGCGGGCGATGCGAAGGCCGTGCTCGCGGGCGGGACGGAGGCGCTCCTCGAGGTGGTGAGCGCCTCCCATTCGGGCATGAGCGTCGATGAGTTCATCGCCGCCTCCGCCGAATGGCTAAAGACCGCCACCCATCCGGAGACGGGCAAGCCCTTCAACGCGCATCTCTACCAGCCGATGATCGAGCTCTTGCGCTATTTGCGGGACGAGGGCTTCAAGACCTACATCGTCTCGGGCGGCGGGGTGCATTTCATCCGTGCGTTCGCTCAGGACGCCTATGGCATTCCGCCCGAACAGGTGATTGGCAGCGTGGCGGAGGCGACCTACGACGACGCCACGCCCCCGAAAATCATGAAGGCGCCCGGCATTGCCTTTCTCGACGACAAAGCCGGCAAGCCGATCGCGATCGACCGGGTGATCGGGCGCCGGCCCATCATCGCGGTTGGCAATTTGGACGGCGATTTCCAAATGCTCGACTGGGCGACCACCGGCACCGGGCCCCGCCTCGGCATTCTGCTCCATCATACCGATGCCAACCGCGAATGGGCCTATGACCGCGAGAGCGCCGTCGGCCGGCTCGACCGCGGGCTCGACGAGGCCGAGGGCCGTGGTTGGCTCCTCGTCGATATGGCCGACGACTGGGCGCGCATTTGGCCGCAGCAATGACCCGCACCCTCCTCGCTCTCCTGGCAGGGCTCCTGGCCCCGCCCGTCCTGGCCTCGCCCGCGCTCGCCGGCGCCTGTCTCACGCCCACGGCACCGAGCACGACCGGTACCGAGGGCATGGTGCACATTGAAGGCGGCAGCTTTCTTATGGGCTCCGAGGCGCGCGACAACCGCCCCGAAGAAGGTCCTGTCCGACGCATGACAGTCGGGGGCTTCTGGATCGACATCCATGAGGTCACGAACGCCCAGTTCGAGGCCTTCGTTGCCGCGACGGGCTATGTCACGGTCGCCGAGCGCGGGCTGGATGCCGCCAGTCACCCGCACCTGCCGCCCGCTCTTCGCGCGCCTGGCGCCATGGTGTTCTCCCCCCCCCCGCGCAGTTGCCAATCTCGAAGACGTCTCGCAGTGGTGGCGCTACGTCTCCGGCGCGAGCTGGCGCGCGCCGCTCGGTCCCGGCAGCACAATCAAGGGCTTCGAGAACCACCCGGTCGTCCATGTCGCGTGGGAGGATGCCAAAGCCTATGCTGACTGGGTAGGCCGCGACCTGCCGACCGAGGCCGAGTGGGAGTACGCGGCGCGCGGCGGGCTAGAGGGCGCCGACTATACCTGGGGCGAGTCCTACAATCCCGTTGAGGGATGGAAAGCGAACACCTGGCAGGGGCAGTTCCCGCGCGAGAATACGCGAGCGGATGGTTGGCTCACCACGGCTCCGGTGGGGTGCTACGAGCCGAATGACTACGGTCTCTACGACATGGCCGGCAATGTCTGGGAATATGTGCGCGACGGGTGGGATGCGCGTCCAGCGGATGGCCAGCCCCCCGAGCCGGGCCGAGTTACGATCAAGGGCGGCTCCTGGCTCTGCACGCCGATCTATTGCGGTCGATACCGCCCGGCTGCGCGCCAGCCTCAGGAACTGTCACTCGGCGCAAATCACATCGGCTTCCGAACGGTCCAGCGATCAGCGAGGAACCGCGCCAAGTGATGCTCCTGCGCGTCGGGCGCCTGCGAAAATCTGCCCCGCACGCCGCCCACATCGTGAAAGCCTTCAACGGGCGGCCATCTCCTGTGTCGGCGCTGTAAGCCTGGAGTGGCACGTCTGCCGCGCGCTTTATGTGATGCCCTCTTTCGGGCGCCGCATCGTCGAACACCGTCTTCGCTCCGAATGAGCGCTCTCGGCTGCTCTCGCTCGTTCCAGCCGAGTGCGTCAACGACTGGAAGGTCCGGAGGCTGTGTGGAAACCCGCGCCCCTTCTGGCGTGTACAGGGGTTCAGGCGTGATTGCCGCCGGCGGTTTCATGCATTGGTGCTGTCTTGTTCTCTTTGCCGCCATGGCTCGGAGCAGTGCGGGTATTCCAAGGATCTGCGTGACCCGCTTGATGCTCTAGGCCAGCACATGCAGCGCCATCTCGGCGGCGACGTTCTGCAGTCTCCCCATCTGGAAATGGGTGGCTCCCATCCATGACCTGATCGTGCCGAAGGGGGTGCTCGACTGTGGATCGGCGTGGAATGAGGCCCCCGTCTGAGGGGGGATCGGCGTCCAATCGGGGCACCCCTTGGCACTGGGGTCCACGGTGCTCGCGAGGTTGTCGGGGGTCGAGATTGGGATGCTGGTTGTGGAGCTGAGCCATGTCGCGCCAATGGTCCGAGCTACCAATGGGGCGGCAGATGGCTCACCCTTGCGCAGGCCCTCCATCTCCTCTTCGAGCCGTCTGGTGTTGCGGCGAAGGCGCGCCAGCTCGGCCGCCTCGGCGCTTTGAGCCCCAATCGCCGCCGCCGAGCCCGCCGCGTCACGCTCAAGCGTCAAGGTCGTCAGCTGCGTCGCCGTCACCCCCGGTTCCGCCGCCACGCTGCCACAGGACACCCGGGCTTCCGATAGCCGCGCCACAGCCTGCTCTTTGTCCTCCGTCGAAACCCGCCGTCTCACCCGCTTGGTCATCCTCGTTCCTCCAGGTCGCTGCGTCCTTCACCGCCCGGTCCGGGATCAGGGAGCAAGGTCACAGGCGGCAGTCGCGTCGGGACCGCTCGCCCTCCTAGGTTGGGCTTACGTCGCACGCTGTCGTCTCTCGCCCTCCCCCTTCCCGCCGCCACGCCCTTGAGCGACCGGTTGGGACGCGCTATCCGCCTGCGAGCTGTCCAATCAATCCACGCCGGAGCCCCAGATGTCCGACGATCCAGCCTCTCCGCTCCGCATCGGTATCGCCGGCCTCGGGACCGTGGGCAGCGGTGTTCTCATGCTCCTTGCCGAGCAGGCCGACGCCTTGGCCCTGAAAGCTGGCCGCGGCCTCCGTGCCACTGCCGTCTCCGCCCGCTCGCGCAGCCGCGACCGGGGCGTCGACCTCGCCGGTCTGGCGTGGGAAGACGATCCCACCCAATTGGCGGAGCGCGAGGACGTGGATGTCGTCGTCGAGGTGATCGGCGGCTCCGACGGTCCAGCCAAGGCGCTCGTGGAGCGGGCGTTGGCTCGGGGCAAGCCTGTGGTCACCGCCAACAAGGCCCTGATCGCCCATCACGGTCAGGCGTTGGCTGAAACCGCCGAGGCCGCAGGCGTCGCGCTTCGGGCCGAAGCCGCAGTCGCCGGCGGCATTCCGATCCTCAAGGCGCTCTCCGAGGGTCTGTCGGCCAACCGACTGACCCGGGTCGTCGGCGTGCTCAACGGCACCTGCAACTACATCCTCACGGAGATGGCGAGCACGGGACGGGCTTATCTGGAGGTTCTGGAAGAGGCCCAGCGGAAGGGCTATGCCGAGGCCGATCCCAGTTTCGATGTCGGCGGCATCGACGCAGCACACAAGCTTGCGATTTTGGCGGCCATCGCCTTCGGCACCCGGGTCGATCTTGCGGGCGTTGTCACCGAGGGGATCGACCGGATCACCGCTGCCGATATCGAAACCGCTGACGATCTTGGCTTTGCGATCAAGCTGCTCGCCGTTGCGCGGCGCCACGAGATGGGGTTGGAGCAGCGTGTGCGTCCGCTGATGGTGCCGAAAGACACGTTGATCGGGGCGCTGCCCGGTGTGACCAATGCGGTCGTCGTCGAGGGTGACAGCATCGGCGCCTGCGCTTTCACAGGGCCTGGCGCGGGACAACGGCCCACCGCCTCTGCGGTCCTTGCAGACCTGGTCGATATCGCGCGGGGTCGGCGGGACCCGCTCTTTGCCAGACCGGCTGGCGCGCTCGTGGCGCTCTCGCGCCTCGCCCATGACCACGAGCACGCGCCCTACTATCTCCGGTTCGCCTTGCGCGACGAACCCGGCGCGCTGGCGGCACTGACGGCTGCGCTGGGGCAAGCGGGCATCTCGATCCACCGGATGCGGCAATACGGGCGCGGGGCTTCTGGCGGGACCGGGGGATGGGCGGGCGTCCCTGTCGTCATCGTCACCCATGACGCGCGGCGCGACGCGATCGATGCGGCACTTGCAGCGATTTCGGCGCTTTCGGTCAGCGCGGCGGCGCCCGTCGCGATCGGCATCGAGGAGGTCTGACAGAGCCGAGCGTATGCTTGCGCCGGAGCGCCCTAGCGCTTAGAACCCGTTGGGATATTTTCAACGCGACGTTGCGCGCCATGCGGGGGGAGAGCATGACCGAGGGGATTAGGCCCGACTTCGACGATCGGTGGCTCAGCCTTGAACTTGCCCGCGTCTCCGAAGCGGCCGCAATTGCCGCCTCCCGTCTGGTCGGCCGTGGCGACCAGAAGGCCGCGGACCAGGTGGCGGTCGATGCGATGCGCTCGGCGCTCAACGGGTTGGGGATCCGCGGCACCGTCGTCATCGGCGAGGGCGAGCGTGACGAAGCGCCGATGCTCTACATCGGCGAGGAAGTCGGCACCGGGTCGGGGCCCGAGATAGACATCGCGCTCGACCCGCTCGAAGGCACCACCCTGACCGCGAAAGCGATGCCCAACGCCATCACGGTGATCGCCATCGGGCCGCGGCACTCGATGCTGCACGCACCCGATGTCTATATGGATAAGCTTGCGATCGGCCCCGGATATCCCGACGGGTTGGTCGATTTGGATATGCCCCCCGAGGAACGGGTACGGGTCTTTGCCGAGGCCAAGGGCTGCGCGCCGGAGGGCGTGACCGTGTGCATCCTGGAACGCCCCCGCCACAAGGAGCTGATCGATGCCGTGCGGGGCACCGGCGCGGCGATCCGGCTGATCACCGATGGCGATGTCGCAGGCGTCATGCATTGCGCAGAGCCCGAAGAGACCGGGATCGACATGTATATGGGCCAGGGCGGCGCGCCGGAGGGCGTCCTGGCGGCGGCGGCACTCAAATGCATCGGCGGACAGATGCAGGGTCGCCTTGTCTTCCGCAATGAGGATGAAACCGCCCGGGCCCGCCGTGTCGGGATCGAGGAACTCGACCGAAAATACACCCGAGACGACATGGTCCAAGCGGATGTGCTGTTCGCGGCGACTGGCGTCACCGATGGCACTTTACTCAGGGGCGTGCGCCGGATCGGTGGCCATGTCGAGACCGAGACCGTGGTGATGCGCTCCAGTGTCCGGTCGATCCGGCGGATCACGCTTCGCCAGCCCGATGGCTGAATGCACGGGGACGGGCACGGGGACGGGCACGGGCACGGGGGCGGGAGGCGGCCGGCAGGCCGCTCCCCGGCGTTCACTGCTGGATGCTGTGCAGGTAATAGACAAGCTCGAGGATCCGCGCGCGCACGACGTCCTCTGCGCCGATGCCCGACGGGCCGTATCTGTCGCCGGCCTCGGCCTTGTACCGCGCTCCCCAAACCGGCATCGGATAGCCGTGGCCGCGGATCCCTGTACGACCGTCGATGATGGCGAAGAGCTCCTGAACGGGGAACTTTCCATCATGGCGTCGGGCGATCCCTGTGAGATCCGGGACCTCTACGGTCATGAGCTCCGACAGCGGACCATCCCCGCGGCCGCCGACCCCGTGGCAGGAGAGGCAGGAGCGCTGGTACTCCCGCGCGCCGGGGGTGTCCTCTTCGGCGATGGCTGGCGGGGCGACGGTAAGGCCGAGGGTTAGGGCGACCGCGATTAATGCGGGGGCGCTGGTCGATAATGACATGGCGGTTCCTCCGTTTTCTCTAGATATGGTGGGCGACTGCTGCGCCCTTTGGTGGCCGCGGCATTCGCCGCGACCAAAAAAAGCCTAGGCCATTGGCAAAAATAGTTTTTTGATCTGCATCAATTTTTTGGAAAGTCCATCCAACATACGGAATGACTCAAAGGCCAGATATTGAGTTTTTTTGGTCTGCAGGGCATAGATATAGGATGCTTGACCGTCCCGCATATCTCGGCGTGGTTCGTTCCGTCACCGGCAGGTCCTGGGTCGGCCCCGATCCCTATGCGGAGCGGCTTGGCCAGGCGATCGCGCAGACCGTCGAGGTGCCAGAGATCGTCGGTCGGGTGATGGCGTTGCGTGGGGTCGAGCCCGAAGACGCGGCAGCCTATTTGGCGCCGACGCTGCGCGACCTGATGCCTGACCCCACCACCCTGCTGGGCATGGAAGCGGCTGCCGAGCGTTTGGTCGCCGCCGTCCGTCGGGGTGAACGCATCGTGCTGTTCGGCGATTACGACGTTGACGGCGCGGCGAGCGTTGCCCTCCTCATCGACTGGCTCGGCGCGTTGGGCCTGACCGCCACGCCGTACATTCCGGACCGGATCGACGAGGGTTACGGCCCCAACATCCCTGCGATGGAGCGCCTAGGTGCCGCGCATGACCTCATTATCTGCCTCGATTGCGGCAGCGCGACGCCGGACCCGATCACGGTCGCACAGGCCGCGGGGGCGGATGTTCTTGTGGTCGACCACCATCTCACAGACCAAGTCCCGGAGGCGGCCCGCGCGGTGGTCAACCCAAACCAACCGGGCTGTGGCTCAGGGCTCGGCGCGCTCTGTGCCGCTGGGGTGACGTTCCTTCTGCTCGTGGCGGCCAACCGGCTTATGCGCCGCCGCGGTGCCTTCGGAAATCGGCCCGAGCCCGATCTCCTCGCCCGACTAGATCTTGTCGCCCTGGCCACCGTCGCGGATGTCGCACCCTTGACGGGCCTGAATCGCGCATTCGTACGTCAGGGGCTCAAGGTGCTCGCCCGCCGCGCCCGTCCGGGGCTGGCGGCACTGGCGGATGTTGCGGGCCTCACGGCGCCGCCCACCGCCCGCGATCTCGGCTTCGCTCTCGGCCCTCGGATCAATGCGGGCGGACGCATCGGCGAGGCGGATCTCGGCACCAGGCTGTTGGCTACGGGCTGCCCAGACGAGGCCGCGCGCCTTGCGGCACGCCTCGATGCGCTCAATCGAGAGCGGCGCGAGGTGGAGGCGGCGGTGGTCGCAGCGGCTGAGATGCAGGCGGCGGAACGTGGCGCCGAGGGGCCGCTCGTCTGGGCGGCAGGGGAAGGCTGGCATCCCGGTGTCGTGGGCATCGTCGCGAGCCGGCTCAAAGAGCGCTTCGCGCGGCCCGCCGTCGTGGTGGCGCTTCAGGGCGGGCGCGGCAAAGGGTCCGGCCGCTCGATCGCCGGGGTGGATCTGGGAACCGCGGTCGCGGCCTTGGCGCGCGAGGGGCTGCTGGAGAAGGGGGGCGGACATGCCATGGCGGCGGGGCTCACGGTCTCGACGGAGCGGTTGGCCGCGGCGATGGCAGCGCTGGCCGACCGGCTCGCAGCCCAAGGTGCGGGACAAGGCGGGGCGGTAGATCTTGCGATCGACGGCGCGGTGGCCCCTGGAGGCGCAACGGCAGGGCTTGTTGCCGCGCTCGAGGCCGCCGGCCCCTACGGCCCGGCCAATCCTGCGCCAAGGATCGCCGTGACCGGTGCGCGGCTGGAGGCCCTGAAGCCCGTAGGTCAGGGGCATTTGAAGTGTCGTTTGAAGGGGGCGGGCGGCAGCCTCGACGCGATCGCCTTCCGGGCCGAGGCAACAGGGCTGCTGGGCCCGCTCACTGCAGCGGCAGAAGCGGGGCGGGCGTTGCACGCGGCGGGCAGGCTCGAGCTCGACGATTGGGGCGGCCGGCGCAAGGCGAAGCTTTGCATTGAGGACATTGCCATACCGTGAGCGCCTGCGGCTGAGAAATTGCGCCTTGCACCCCCCGGCCGCCTCCGCTATCTAGCCGGTCACCAACGGCGATGCGCCCTTCGTCTAGCGGTCTAGGACGCCGCCCTTTCACGGCGGAAACACGGGTTCGAGTCCCGTAGGGCGTACCAGCCGGGGTCACCAGCTCCCAAGCGTTCTTCGTCTAGTGGTGAAGGACACCCCCCTCTCTCGGCGGAAGCAGGGGGTAGAGCCCCCTAGGGCGTCCCACGAGGAGGGCCAGCGCCCACACGGCTCTGTGGTCAGGACTGTCGGGTGGTCCGCGGGCATGATCAGGCGGCGTCCGGGGTTGCACTGCGAGTAAGATCGGCCTCGCCGGTATCGGTCTTCGAGCAAACCCAAAGCGTGTAGCAGCGCAAGCGCTACTGTTTGGCTTGTTGCCTCGTCGGACACCCCGTTATGCGCGGTGAGGGTTGGGACAACCCTTGCGCCGCTGGCGGTGGCGTCGATGTGCGTGCCGGTCTGGGTCAGCGGCAGCACAAGCTCTGTCTCCTCTAGGCGTGCTGCTCGCGCCCCCACTCCCCGCCCGGGTTTCCTGCTGTTTGACGTCGGGGCGCGGGTCGATGGGGACCGGACCACAAAGCGATCGATGGTCACGCAGCATGGGAGCATCGTCGGTGCGGAACAGCAGGCGAGCGGTGTGGCCACCTCGGAGCTCTGCCCTGGCCACGGTACCGGCAGGCCACGCGTTTCATGCTTGCAAAGCGGTATCCGGCCGGACCGAACTGCCTGATGCTTCAAAGCTCAAGGCGCTGGACGCATCGCGCAGCGATGGCCGCGCGGCCTCAAACGCCCCGGCCCGAGCAGGCCGGTTTGGGGATATTCCCCGGCACAGGCTGATGTCGGAGAACCTCCCCCGCTTCCGGGTGATCACCGGGGCCGGCCGCTGCCGCTGCCTGCTTATCGAGGAGAAGCAGCGCATGGTCGCGGCGACCCCGGCTCGTCTCTTTGCCGTGGTCTGATAGCCCTGCGATCCTGGCGGGCAGGGTGTCGTGCGGTGAGCGGGGGACAGGGGGTGCGGCATGGCGGAGGTCGGCAAACTCCAGGAGCGAGGGCGCGCGGTCGAGCGCCGACTCGGCCTGCGACGCCCCTGACGCTGGAAATCTCTCACGGAGAGGCGGATGAGAGACCGGTGAAGCGGCTCGATTTCCCGCCGAACGGGCCAAGAGCCAGGCAGGAAAACCAAGCTTGCGCGCGCCGCGCGTTCGGACGGGCCCACCAATCCGGCGAGATGTCGTGTCGATATGGGCCAACATCCGTGCGGCGGAAGGCGGGACGACCTCCTGAACGAGACGCGCGTCTTCAGCGTCGACCACAGCCGAAAGGCGGTCTCGCGCCGGAGCGCCGAGGGTAAAGCCGCAACCGGCGACAACCGCAGTCGACCCGGGCAGCCCCACCGCTCCGGCTGCTCACGCCGCCCCACCCGGGGCCATGGGCGGACCGCTGCGCGCGCCGGAACCGAGGCGCGGGGCTGCCATCGCGGCGTCGGCACGGGAGCGCCCTGCCGAATGGCTGAACGCTCGGCTCCGGCATAAGCTGGGGGACCATCGGGGGGCACAGCGGCTCGGGCCGACGCTTTGCCGGCGCCATCGTGCAATCGCCCCAACCTCGTGCAGGCCGAGCTCTGATGCAACGCAGGGCGCGGTCGCACGGGGCCGTGGGCGAGCAGCTGGCCTGCGGATGGCGAGACGGGTCCTTGATCGACGCGGGCGGTTTACCCCGGGTACGTGATGTCGGTGTCACTTGCGGGGGCGCGCGGCTCCCCCCGAACACCGATCAACAATCCGCCTAGAGCGGATTGAGCGGCATTTGAATCGTGGGATTCCCATCGGTCTCGGTTTGTGATTCACCATGAGGGCTGGTGAAGGAGGCCAGCCCTGATGGCCAAAGCACTCTCCGTCGATCTTCGCCGCCGTGTCGTGGATGCCGTCGAGGCTGGCGCCTCGTGCCGTCAGGCCGCAGCCCGTTTCGGTGTCGGAGTATCGTCCGCTGTGCGCTGGGTTGCGAGGCAGCGCCGGCGTGGACATCTTGACCCGGACAAGCGCGGGGGCAATCTGCGCTCGCACCGGATCGACGCCCATCGCGATCTGATCCTCGGCTGGATCGGGGAGAAACCGGATCTCACGCTGGCAGAGGTGGCGGAGCGCCTTTCGAAGGAGGTCGACTACCGGCCTCTGCCGAGCATTGTCTGCCGGTTCTTCCAGCGTCATGGCCTGACGCGCAAAAAAAGACTGGCCATGCGAGCGAGCAGGAGCGGGAAGACGTAGCCACCCGGCGCGCGGCCTGGTTCGAAGCCCAGCCCGATCTCGACCCCGAACGGCTCTTCTTTGTCGATGAGTGCGGGACCTCGACGAAAATGGCCCGCACCCATGGCCGCGCCCCAAAGGGCGAGCGATGCAGGGCGCCGGTCCCGCACGGACATTGGAAAACCACGACATTCGTCGGTGCGCTAACGCTCGGCGGTATGACCGCGCCATGGGTGATCGACGGCGCGATGGACGGCGAGATGTTCCTCGCCTGAGTCCGGACCCAGCTGGTGCCGGAGTTGCGCCCCTTCGACACGGTCGTGCTGGACAATCTGCCGGCACACAAACCCGCAGCGATCCGCGAAGCCATCGAAGCCGTTGGGGCGGTTCTCGAATTCCTGCCGCCCTACAGCCCCGACTTCAACCCGATCGAACTGGCGTTCTCAAAGCTCAAGACATGGCTGCGCAGCCAAGCCGCGCGCACCAAAGACGCCCTCCATGCGGCCATCGCCATCGGCATCGACCGCATCACCACCGCCGACGCCCGCGCCTTCTTTACCGCCACCGGCTATGAACCAGAATGATCGGAATTTGCTCTAGAGGAGGATTTCGAGGACCTCTCGGTTGCCGAAGGCGTCAAGCGCGCCGCGCGGGACTGGCTCGCGAACGACCGCGACGCGGACTGGCTCAACCACGCGGGCGGTCGGCTCGACCTGGGCGAACGGGTCGCCGAACGCACCGATTTCGCGCGGCTCTTCGATCTGGGCGAGCGGGCCTATCTCGCCGCCTGACGCGAGACCGAACGCGCCCGCGCCCAGCGCGAGCTCAATATCGTTAAGGAGAGAGCCGAGGCCGCAGAGGCTCGAGCGGCTGCTCTGGAGCAAGTCGCCAAGGAGCGCGACAGAGCTCAGCAAAATTTCGCAGCCGCCAAAGAGACCATTGATCAATTGATTTTTGATATTGTTCAAGGCTTAGAGAATCGCGCCGGAATGCAAATCAGTCTTTTAAGTGAAATTATCAAAGTAGTTAAATCCGGCCTTGAACGACTAATAAATATTGAGCCACAAAGTAATGAATTATTGCGCAGTAAAGCGATAATGCTTACCAAAGCTTCGGATATATTTCTGAATGCTGGCGCCCTTGATCAAGCAAAATATCACATTTTAGAGGCTGCATCTATTTTCAAACGTGTTTCTGAAGATGGAAATACACCTATGCAGCGCCATCGTGAATTTGCCATTTCCCTGGCGAAAATTGGTGACCTTTATCAGGATGATGGAAGTCTTCCAGAAGCTGAAAAGGCATATGATGACGCGAGAAACATAATCGAATTTGCCATTAGCAATGACCAAAATAATTCTCAAATGAAGCGAGATCTATCAGTCTGTTTGAATCGCATCGGAGATTTGCGCTTTAGGATGCGCGACTTCCGCGGTGCTCTAGAAGCCTACGAGAACGCCCTGAAAATTCGTGGCGCCCTTCGAAGGAGTGATCCAGGAAGAAGTGAGTGGTGGCGAGATATCTCGGTAAGCTTGGACCGGCTCGGCGATCTGCGCTATGC